>NZ_PVNE01000014.1 GCF_003001905.1 Planifilum fimeticola | reverse complement strand
AAACATCAAAAAAATGGCCTTGCTCCTCTCGAAGAGAGGAAAAGGCTTTGTGATCCGCCTAATTTACCAAATCTAATTTCCTTTATCTGTTTATTTCCCATAAACATGCAACCCCTGGCGCTTTTCTTGCGAAAAGAGCCAGGGGGTTTGTCATCAATCTCGCCCTCCCTCGTCGGGAGGGCTTTTTTATCCCCCGACTCCGGCCGGATGAAAAACCGCTCCCCAGCCGCTCCTTTCCAACAAGCCTTTTTCGGATGTGCCCAACTCCAAAAAAGCGGGCCTTCGGCCCGCGTGACCCGCGAAAAACTGAAAGGCCCAAACGCCTCGGGCGAGCGCCGGATGGCACCCCCTGCAAAAACGACCCCGAAGCTTCGACAACAACACGGCGAGCCAGCGGGGGCTCGCCGTGCTGTCAGGGACATTACAGTTTCTGCATGAGCTTTTTGGCCATTTCCTCGATGTCCTCGGCGGATACGCCCGGCGCGTATTCTTCGGTGACGGCCTCCAGATCGGGCATTTCGCCGCCGGCCGGAGGTCCGTCCACCACTTCCAGGAGACCGCCGTCCGGATGTTCCCCGTTCCAAATCCGGGTGATATCTTTATAATCTTCCGGGCTGAACCGGTACAGCTTGCGGTGGAACCCTTGCTCTTCAAACTTGCGCGCTTCGGGGAACTTGTTGTTCTCCAGATTGGGGATGGGAAGCATTTTGGTCATGTCGACGCCGGTCAGGGTGTACAGCGCTTTGGCATAGGCAAGTGCGTGCACTCCACCGCGCACCAGGAGGTACCCCACCATTTGACGGGCGACCGGGTTGTCGGTCATTTCGTACACCCGCATCTTCTGGGTGCGGGCACCGCATTCCAGGAAGAAGTTGTGCAGCAGGTCGAGGACCAGGTTGCCGCTGTTGAACACGTAATCCCCGTTCCAGGGTTGCTGCATGGAGTTGGCTACCGTGGCCGTCTGCCCGGTGGCGATAAAGTGATGCGTGTTGCGCAGATCCTTCGCGATTTGGAGGCGAGCGTTCCCTTCATCCTTGGTGGATCCGGTGACGCACAGGTTGATCGTATGGGCCACCAGTTCGATGTGTCCCAGCTCCTCGGTGGCGATGTTGGCGATCAAGTCGTAGTAGGGCTTCAGTTTTTTACGCTCGCGGAAGTTGAAGGACTGGTACATGTAGTTCATCAAGGTGGACATTTCACCGAAGCGACCCCCCAGAAGTTCCTGCACCGCCGCACCGGCATTGGGGTCGGCTTCCTTCGGCTTGGGCAGCTCCACCTGCAAACGGTTGATCCTCAAAAACATAACAAAAACCCCTCCTGCTGGAAATGATGGATACGCGATGGGACAGACGCGTCCAACATCGCAGGGATGTTGGGAAAAGCGCTTGTCCACCTGACGGATCCTTGTGGACAACCCCTGCAATTTTGAGTTTATCATGAGTATTAAATGATAGTCAATACTATTTTATAATAATTATCATGTTCAATTCTTGAAGGAAACCTTTTCCTCTCTGTAGAAAGTTTGGTCTGATTCACCGGATGGAAATGAAGGAAAACACAAAACGCTTTTTGGAGGCGAACCCTGGAGGCGCAGCGTCCGCCGGGGATATTGTTCATCGTAATGCCCCGCTAGGAATCCGGGAAGAGCGGAGGCCATCGGAGGAGATAGCGCATATGCGGCTGTTTCATTACCACTTCTGGACAGACAAGGCGGAAGCCATGGAGCGGTTTTACCGGTCCCGGAAGTTTCGCACCGCTTTGAGGAATCCGCCGCTGGATTGGGAGGATTTTCGTCACCGCGGCATCCGGTTCCGAATCATCGAAATGATCCGGAGCCACGTGAATGTGACCTTCGGCTATGGAACGCGGGACCGTCTGGATCATTTGGGAATGCTGGTGGACGAAGAGGAGCACGATGCCGTCGCGAGCCGCGCCCGGCAATCGGGCATGCAGGTAGAGGAATCCGATGCTCGAACCTTCGTCCGGACCCCTTGGGGATTTCGCCTGGAATTGCAGCGACGGCGGGATGTGGTGGACAAGGAACCAAAGGCCGTAATCGCCGGGATGAAGATGAAGATTCCCTTTTCTCCCGATCCCCCGCATGTTGGCCGAATGGCTGAAGGCTGAGGCGGCGGAGAAAGCGGGAGAAATCACCCTGATGCGCGGCGGGTGGCGATTGCAATTTGTCGAGGGGGACCGGCCCCGTCTGGACACCGTGTACTTGATCACGCCAAATCCACCCTCCGAATCCGTGGATCCGGCGGGAGTCCGCATCATCGAAACCCCTCAATAAAACCTGAACAAAAAGGAGATGTTCCGCTGTGGAACATCTCCTTCGTCGCTCTCCTCACAAATGCATCAGGATTCGGATCACGAACCTGCGCTTGAAAGTCAAGCTCCCTCCGATTTCCGGGACGCAACTCGCCCTCTGTTTTGACCCGTCCTTTCGGACCCCTCCTCTTCCCGGGACATGTTTTCCTTCACCAATTTCAATGTCGCCACGATCAGAAAACTGACGATCACGAGCAGGAACCACGAGCTCACCTTGCCGAAATGAACGGGACTCCATGCTTCAGCCTGGTTCGGATACTCCCAGGCCCCGAAGTATGTGGCGATGTTCTCGGCGATCCAGATGAAAAAACCGATGAGCACAAAGGACAGCGCGACCGGCATCCGGTAGCGGATTCCGCCGACCTCGTACAGGACCCACGATCGCCAAAAAACGATCATCACGAGACCGGTCAGCCACCACCTGATGTCGATCCAGAAATGGTGGGTGAAAAAATTCAGGTAGATGGCCGTCGCCAGAGGCACCACCGCCCAAAACGGCGGCCATCGGAACAGCTCCACCTTCAACCTCCTCCACGCCTGGCAGAGATAGCTGGCCACGCTGGCGTACATAAAACCGCTGTACAGCGGGACACCGAACACCTTGAAATATCCTTCCTCCGGATAGGACCAGGAGCCCATGTGCGTCTTGAATATCTCCAGAGCCAGTCCGATCAGATGAAACAACGTGATCACTTTCAGTTCATCCCGGGTTTCCAGCCCGGAGCGCACCATCCACCACTGCATCAAAAGGCAGATGAGAAGGAGCCAGTCATACCGCGGCAAAAGGGGGAGCGTCACCACCCGGGTTGCGGCCAACGCCGTGAATATCACGGCGGGAAACAGGCAGGACAAGGCCTGCTCCCGGCCGAACAGGAGGAGCTGTTTGATCGCTCTCATCATGGAATCCACCGGGAATCCCCCGCCGTCACTCCGGTGTGTTCTCATCGGGGCGGTACTCCAATATGTCTCCGGGCTGACAATCCAGCACCCGGCAGATTCGGTCCAGCGTGGACAAGCGGATCGCCTTTGCCTTCCCGTTTTTCAGAATCGATATGTTGGCCATCGTGATTCCGACTTTCTCCGAGAGCTCGGTCACGCTCATTTTCCGTTTGGCCAGCATCACATCCAAATTGATGATAATCGCCACTTACTTCACCTCAGATCGTCAAATCGTTTTCCTTCTTGATCTCCACGGCGCTTTTCAGCAACTTCTGAAGAACGGCGGCAAAGACCGACACCACCATCGCGGCGAAAGCCAAGAGCAGGGCGATCAACAACATGCCCGGGGCGTCGTCTTTCTCCGCCACATAGTAAAAGAGCGGCAAGCTCACCAGGTACAACACGCTGATGGCAAAGGCATAGTGCTTGATCTTCTTCAGCGCCGTGACCGACAAATCCGAAAACGCTTCATTCCTGTCGATATACAGAAGCAGCTTGAAAGCCTGATGCAGGGCCATGTAAAAGGGGATCGCCGACGCGTAAAAGACCCCAAGAAGAAGATGCAGGAAGACAAACTCCTTCTCCGAATCCGCTGCTTCGTCGATATTCAGGTACAGGAGGACGCACAAAAACAGCACCCCGATCCCGAGCAGCACGATCACCGATTTCAAAAAGAGCGTGGAACCCTGTTCACGGTTCATCATCAAACACCTCACTCGTTGACTGGATCAGTTTGAATGTAACACGGGATTTATCGTTTTACAATAAAAAAATATTGTTTTGGATGATGTAAATATCGGCTTGGAATATATACTCCGGTTTCCGGAGCAGGGACGTGCCGAAACTCCCGGTTGCGCAGTCGGGTCCCCCCGAACACCTCCGTCCAGCCCCTAAAGCATTTCGCCTGGAATTGCAGCGACGGCGGGATGCGGTGGACAAGGAACCAGAGGCCGTAATCGCCGGGATGAAGATGCGGATTCCCTTTTCTCCCGATCCCCGCATGTTGGCCGAATGGCTGAAGGCTGAGGCGGCGGAGAAAGCGGGAGAAATCACCCGATGCGCGGCGGGTGGCGATTGCAATTTGTCGAGGGGGACGGCCCCGTCTGGACACCGTGTACTTGATCACACCGGCTCCACCCTCCGAAACCGTGGATCCGGCGGGAGTCCGCATCATCGAAACCCCTCAATAAAACCTGAACAAAAAGGAGATGTTCCGCTGTGGAACATCTCCTTCATCCTTTCGCTCTTCTCTTTTCTTCAAACAGACCTCGATGGGAAATGCCCCCGAACCGCTTCCTGACCGACCTCCGTGTGAAACTGCGGCAACTTTTTCCGGAGTCAAATTCCCCTCGCCTTCCAAAAAGGATTGTTCCGCCGGATTGGCTCGGCGGAACATCCCATTGTTCCCGTCACCCCTTTTGTTCTCTTCCCGCCTCATAGGTCTTGATGGAGGCATAGACCGCCTTCAGGAGGGGAAGGTCCAGATCTTCCGGAGCCGTTTTGATCAGCCAGCCGTGCAGGTGATCCGTCTCCGTCGGGCCTCCCCTTTCTACGTCCCTCAGCATGGAGGATTTCATCGGCGCCTCCAATGCCGCCGCAATGGAAAAGGCCCTCTCGCCGATTTCCGACGTCAGCGAAGGTTCGTGGAAACGGGCCACCGCGGCGATCTCCTCCGCCAGCCGCCGATACGTCTCTTTGCCCCAGGGAACCTCCATGATGGGGCCGATGCTGCTCCGCATCATGGAGGTCATTCCGCTGAAGGCGGCAATAAACGCGTATTTGTGCCACATCTCCACCCGGATTTCCCTGCTCGACTGGGCGGTCATCCGCGCTCCGGAAAAGAGTTCTTCGATCCGTTTCACCCGATCCGAGATCGTCCCGTCCAACTCACCGAAAACGATGTTATGGAAGGGGCTGTATTGCTCCACCTCTCCCCGATCGTTCAGGGTGGTTTCGATCTGGCAGAGTCCTCCCAGGATTTTTTCACGGCCGAAAACCGACTCCAGCCGATCCAAATGGGACATTCCGTTCAACAGCGGCAAAATCGCCGTGGAATCCCCCACGTAGGGACGGGTGTCCCGGATGGCTTCCTCCAGGTGATAGGCCTTCACCGACAGAATGATCAGATCGAAGGGGGCCGCCTCCTCGCCGGTGGTGATCGCCCGGACGGGGGAGGCGAAATCCCCGTGAACGCTGTGGATCACCAACCCCTTTTCCTGCAGCTGTTTCTTCCTGCGCCCGCGTACCAGGAAAGTGACATCGGCCCCCTTTTCAACGAGTCTTCCGCCGAAATAACCGCCGACTCCGCCTGCTCCAACCACCAGTACGCGCATTGGCTTCACCACCTCGGAGAAAAATGAAAGCTTGTCCGTCCTTAGGCAGCGCCCTTTACATTTTCTTCAAAATTATCAGTCCCATGACAAAGCCCGCAAAGCAAATGGTTGCAAAAATCCATCCGAAGGGATTGAACTCGGGGCAAGAAACTCTTCCCGTTCGGCTCGGAGCGCCGGCGGTCGACATCGGACCCGCCACAAGCCCCAGGGTATACAAGCTGTAATTTTTCACCATTTCGATAATTTCCTTGAGTGTCATGTCCGACGTCATCAGATAGAAAACAAAACCCAACACATAATGGAGAAGAAACCACCGGATGTTCCGGAGCATCTCCCGCCCCCTGCCGGAAAACACAGCTGCCAAGATCGAAAGGAACATCATGAACAGGGGAAACCATAACAACGGAATTTTATGCTCGGATTCGACGATATACCACCCTCGGTTCAAGGCCAGAAAATAAGATGTCAAGGCAACACTCAGGGTCAGGAGCGAAATGACGCTTCCCCAAACGAAACAGGGATGGGTTTGCCAGGGGATTTCCCTCTGCCGGACTGCCACGGCAATCAGCGGGGATCCCATAAAGGCGAATGCAAACATCGACATGAACAGTTGTTCTTCCAGAAAACCCGGCGTGATCTCTTCAGTGAAAAGATTCCCGAACAACACCAGTGCAACGGGGAGAAAGCAAACCTGGATGATCCGCAGCGGAACGATCCAGCGCTTTCTGACAAACAGGGTGGAAATTGCCGCCAAGAGAGGAAGTCCGACGACGATCGCGATCAAGATATCGATCATCAACACCTGGTACATCTCCTGTCAGAAAATAATTATAACGGATATCAAATCGAAAAAGGAGGCCCCTCAAGGGGCCGCTCCTTTTATATGCAAACGCCCGTTAATTGTTTTCGGCCTGTTTCTTTTTCAGCTTGGTCAACCTGGAACTCAAAACCTGGAGACGATGTTTCAGGTCAGACACCCATTGATCGTCTTCCAACTGTTTGGCCACGCCCAACAAGTCCAAGGCCATATCGATCTGTTCGCGAAGGACTTTCTCCGGATTGTCATCCTGGAAGCTGGTGCAATTCTCTTTCCATTCGGCGACCATTTCCTCGTCGATATAATCCTTCAGGTTCACTTCGCGGGCGCTGTCCTCCTGGGCATACTCCACCAACAGATCGAATTCGTCCTTCACTGTCGGGTGCACTTCCACCTGGTGACAAACCGGACAGTAGTACAGGGGGACGTTGTGGACCAATGTCGATCCCTGACGCAGGGTTCCCACCGTGCCGATCATCGTCGCCCCGCAGCAAAAACTCATGTTTCCCCCGCCTCCTTCCACCCGTTCCCATTTCTGTCTCCAGGAAAATTTCCGTCCTTGATACCATGATACCACACCGGCACCCGGAGAAAACCTGGAGACAAAAAAAGCTCAGCTTCCCATGCGCTGAGTCGAGGGGAACCCTTGCCACCCCCTTGTCCGGAATGATCCATTTTTCCAATGATGACCGCCCTTGGCCCTCGCCTGCAAAAAACTTGAGCATAGCTTGCGCTATGCTCTCCGATAAGCGTCAACACCAGCCCATATCGCAGCTTTGGGTGTAATGGTCCATATGGTCGTCGTAGCGGCCCAGCACGTAGATGTGATGATTGTCCATTTCGTAGCCTTCGGCCAACTCGATGCCGCATTCCTTGGACAGGGCGATGCGCCCGATCGGCTTTTTATGGTAATAAAGGACGATGTCCCCGTCCTTCAACCTTCCGACCACTTTTCGCGTGATATTGATCCGGTAAGTATTCCCGTCCATCCGCCCACCTCCTTTGCGCATTGGTCCCGTAGGCGGAATCCGGCCCGTCGGGAAGCGGGCCGGTTGATCCGAAAGGGTGCTGTTTACATCTGTATACCCTATTGTCGGAAAGTTTAATCTTCGGAAATTGTTTCCTTGTATTGCTCCGCCGTCAGCAGCTGATCCACCTGGGAGGGATCGGACATTTCCACGACGATCATCCACCCGTCTCCGTACGGAGAGGTGTTGACATTTTCCGGAGAGTCACCCAAGGCGTCGTTCACTTCCACCACTTTTCCGCTGACGGGGGCGTACAGTTCGGATACGGTCTTCACCGACTCGACGCTGCCGAAGGGCTCGCCCGCCGTCACTTCGTCCCCTACTTCCGGGAGTTCCACAAACACGATGTCCCCCAATTCGGACTGGGCGAAATCGGTGATGCCGATCCGCGCACGCCCTCCCTCTTCGACCTTCAGCCATTCGTGCTCTTCACTGTACTTGAGCTCGTTGGGCAGATTCATCGTCCTCATTCCTTCCGATTTATTCTTTGATACCCAACACCCGGGTGAGCGGACCCTGCAGCATGCTCAGGGCCTTTTCGCCCGCGGAACGGTGGCGAAGCAATCCGTCACGGTCAAACAGATAGAAGGAGGGTACAAATTCATTTTCGAAGGCATCCACCACGTTGTGTTCGTTGTCAATCGCCTGGGGATGCTTCAGCTCGTACTTTTCGATCGTCTCCTTCACGGGACCGATTTCGGTATCCTTTTCCGAACGGGGCATGTGCACCCCGATCACCTGAAGGTCGTGTTCCTTGTACTTTTCCCGCAACTCGTTCACATCGGGAAGGCTCTTCTTGCAAAGGCCGCAGCTGATGGACCAGAAATGAACCAGCACCGGCTTGCCTTTGAGATCCTCCTTGGAAACCTCTCCGTTTACCCATTCGGTGACACCGGCCAGTTCCGGCATCTCCGTGCGCAGTCGCATCGGCACTGCAGAACCCTCCTTTCAAAGGGAAGTGGAATGCTTCCTATCAAAGAGCGGCCGGTCGGCACCGCCCAGAAGGCGGTGCCCCGGCCCCGGAATCCGTCGATCCGTCTTCCTTTTCATCAAAGGGTCTTTTGACCCGGCTTCCAATCGGAGGGGCAGAGACCACCCGTTTGCAAAGCTTGCAGCACCCGCAGGGTCTCGTCCACGCTGCGGCCGATATTTTCGTCGTGAACCACTTGGTAGCGGACGATCCCCTCCGGATCGATGATGAACAGGCCGCGCAGGGCAATTCCTTCATCCTCCACCAGGACGCCGTAATCGCGGCTCACCTTGTGGGTGGTATCGGCGGCCAACGGGTATTTGATGGGGCCCAGTCCGTTTTCTTCCCGCGGGGTGTTGATCCACGCCCTGTGGGAGAATTTGCTGTCGGTGCTGACCCCCAGGATGTCGGCGTTCAGCTCTTGGAATTCCTCGTACCGATCGCTCAGGGCGGTAATCTCCGTCGGGCAGACGAAGGTGAAATCCAGCGGATAGAAGAAGAGCACCAGCCACTTGCCCCGATAATCGGACAATCTCACTTTCTCATCGAGAGTCTCCAGGTTTTTCGTGCTCTCCATCTCGAAATCGGGAGCAGGCAGACCAACGAGACGCAGGGTTTTCGGGGCTTCCGTCATTACACTTGCCACGATGGTTTCCCTCCTGTATGGATTCTTTTTGAGATAAGCACACAGATGTACACCCAAGGTCCATCCATTTTTTTACTATGCCCATCTTTCGGGACAAGTAATCACGGCGACCATGGGCATTTTTAAGGTTAACATTAAGCTTGTTTGGAGTCAATTTCATATGGGATTCACTACTAAATTGTAACAATTTCAATGGGATATTTTGGTGTAATGGAATCAAATTTCCTACAGGCGGGTGTGGGGAACCCGGGGCGAACCGATGCGAACATCAACGACGGAAGGCCGATTGGAGGAAAGCGCCCGACGGAAAGTCTCCTCCAGTTGGTCGGCGTGCTCGACGAAATACCCCTCGCCGCCGAAGGCTTCCGCCAGGGCGGCAAAATCGGGATTGACCAGCTCGGCGGCTGCCGGATCGAGCCCGGCGGTCTCCATCCGGTTTTTCTCCATGGCAAAGGAACCGTTGTTCATGACGATGACGGTGATCGGCCAACCGTACCGGACCGCGGTGATCAGATCGGCCATCGTGGTGACGAATCCGCCGTCCCCCACCAACGCCACCGCCTGACGGTGGCCGCATACCCGCTTGGCCGCCATCGCCGCCGGCAGGCCGAACCCCAACGTCCGCCAGCGGCCCGACAGGAGAATCTCCTGCTTTTTGGGCTGAAAAATCCGATTGAACCACAGGGCGTGGTCCCCCGTATCCAGCGCGATGAGCGCCTCGTCATCCACCGCTCTCCTCAGAGCGGCGATCACCTGCTGCGGAGCGAGGGGAGTTTGGATTTGACGGGCCTCCTTTTCGATTTGCTCTTTCCAACGGACCCGGGCTCCTTCGATCCGGCTTCTCCATTCGGACCGGTCCGCGGGGCGCAGGCGGGCCAGCCACTCCTTCAGCACCTCGCCGAGCTCTCCCACGATTCCTGCGATCACCGGCATGTGCAACCCGATCTGTCCGGGGGAGATGTCCGCCTGGATCGCAGGGATCTCCTTCGGCACGAAATCCTCCGGCCACCAGGTGGAGCCCAGGATCAAGCAGAGGTCCGATTCCCGGAGCAGCTCGGAGGAGATCTCACTTCCCGCCAGACCCAGTCCTCCCAGAAACAGGGGGTGGTCCGCGGGGACGACCGGACGGGCCGGCATCGTCGCCATGATGGGAGCCGACATCCGATCCGCCAAGGCCAGAAGCACCTCCTTGGATTCCTCCGTTCCCCGTCCCGCCAGGATGATCGGCCGCTTCGCCCCTTCCATCGTCCGGATCGACTTCTCCATTTCCTCCTCGGCCGGTCGTGGAGGTTTACGCTTCGGCGGCGGAGGAAAGACCGGGGCATCCAACGGTTGCGTCCACACATCCTTGGGAACGGACAGATGGGCGACGCCGCCCTCCTCCAGCGCCGTGCGCATCGCCCGGTTGAGCTGTTCCGGCAGAGCATCGACATCGGCGGTCATCGCGGTATAACGGGCGAGGGGCTGAACGAGCAGCTGTTGATCCACCGCCTGTTTGGATCCGGTCCCGATCTTTTTCCTCTCCACCTGCCCGGTGATCGCCAGAACCGGAGCCCGATCCATCGCGGCGTCCCCCAGCCCTGCCACAAGCAAGGCGGCACCGGGGCCGGCGGTGGCGGTGCAGACGGCCAGTCGGCCGGTCATCTTCGCCTCCGCCGAGGCCATCAGGGCCGCCGTCGTCTCCAGCCGGCAGGCGATGTATTGGATCGCATCCTGCTTTTCCAGGGCGTCCAGCAAATGAAGGTTGTCATCCCCCGCCACCCCGTACACCGTCCGGCAGCCCCAAGCGGCCAGCTGTTCCACGAGATACCGGGCCGCCGTTTTCGATCGGGTTTCTGTCATCACCACGGTCATCCCATCATCTCCCCTTCTTTTTCCTTCTAGTCTGCGCAAAAAGGGGAGGGAATACCGAAAGGTTGGCCGAAGCGCAGAAAGGCCGCCAGCCGCGAGGGCTGTCGGCCCGTTCTTGGAAAGGGATTCAGAGGGGAATCCCCGCAGTCCATCGACAAGGGTCTTTTCGGCAAGCGCTGTCACGAATTCCCCCGTGCCCAGACCTCTTCAAACTGGTCTTCCCGGAAACCGACGGTGACGCGCTCCCCGTCGGTGACGATGGGCCTTTTGATCAGCATGCCGTCGGAAGCCAACAAATCCAGCATCTCTTCGTCACTCATCGTTTTCAACTTTTCCTTCAGGTTTAGTTCCCGGTACTTCTTCCCGCTGGTGTTGAAAAACTTTCGCACCGGCAGGCCGCTTTTTTGTATGAGATCCTTCAGCTCCTCCCGGCTGGGAGGGTGATCCACGATATGGCGCTCCTCAAAGGGAATGCCTCGATCCTCCAGATATTTCTTGGCCTTGCGACAGGTGCCGCAGCGCGGGTACCAGTACATCACAAGCGGAGCTGACATGGCGGATCCTCCCGTTATGAAGTGGTTCGTGATTTCGACTTCCCTCCACTTCAGTATACCCTTTCCGTCGAAATCATCGAAACACCTGCCCGCCCCGTTTATATTCGACGTCGGACACCCCTTCCCGCGCGTTGGCCACCCGTGCGATGACAAAGAAGAAATCGGACAAACGGTTGAGATAGCGGCGCACCGCTTCGTTGGCCTCCTGCTGGCGACACAGGGTGACGACCCGCCGCTCCGCCCGGCGCGTCAATACGCGGGCCACGTGAAGGGCAGCCGATACGGGGCTCCCGCCGGGCAGCACGAAGCGACGGATCTCCGGCGTTTCCGCATCGTACCGGTCGATCCACTCCTCCAGCCGCTTCACCATCTCATCCGTCACCCGGTAGGTCCTCTTTTTCCCCGTCTGGGCGAGATCGCCGCCGGCATCAAACAATTCGTGCTGAATTTCCGTCAAATCCCGGATGATATCCTCATATTTTTGGGGATCCATCCGGGCAATCGCCTCGCCGATAAAGGCGTTCACCTCATCGATGGTTCCATAGGCTTCCACCCGGATATCGTCCTTCGAAATCCGGCCCCCGATCACACCCGTCTCTCCCCCGTCGCCGGTTCGCGTGTAAATGCGCATCCCGTTCGCCTCCCTTGTTCATTGGTCATTCCCCACCTTTAAAACGCCTCGCCTAAGGCGGCCTCAACCGTTCTTACCCATCGCAAGGGCGCGGACAATCGGGGAAGATCCCCGCTCCTCCCGGGCCTTGAGCAGCACCTGGGGAACGCCGCTGTCGGGGTGAGGGGTGATGAGCACTTCAACTCCATACACCTCTCGAATCAGATCGGACCGAATCACCTCCGACGGTCTCCCCTCCCCAACCAGCTCCCCTTCTTTCAGCAACAGAAGGCGGTCGCAGTATTGGGCGGCCAAGTTCAAATCGTGGAGCACCATGAAGATAGCCACCCCCTGCTTCTTCCAGCGGTGCACCGCATCCAGAACCTCCAACTGGTACCGGACATCCAAATAGGTGGTCGGTTCGTCCAGAATCATCAGCCGGGGCTCCTGGGCCATCGCCTTGGCGATGGCCACCCGTTGCCGCTCCCCCCCGCTCAACCGGTTGACGGGCCGGTGCCGAGCCGGGGCAAGACCCGTCCGCTCCAAAACCTCCTCCACCACATTCCAATCTTCCCTTCCCATCCAAGGGCGCCGCATGTGAGGATGGCGTCCCATCTTCACCACTTCCTCCACGGTGAAAGGAACCGGCGGCAGGGCCTCCTGGGGAAGAACCGCCATCTGCTTGGCCCGCTCGCGGGGGGACCATGCGGACAGTTCCCGTCCCGCCAGAAATATGCGTCCTTCATCCGGCTTTTCTTCCCCGCAGAGGAGGCGGACCAGCGTCGACTTGCCGCTCCCGTTGGGCCCGATCAGCCCGACGGTCTCGCCCTGTTCCACCCGGAGATCCACTCCCTCGAGGGCAAAGCGACCGCCGTACCGCTTTGTCAAACCCTTCGCCCGAAGCATACCCACCTCCTCCTTCCATCCCTTGGGACCTGTTTCCATCCTCGGACCGCTTACGACCGTCCCGATCCAACGCGTCTTCTTCCTTCATCCCCCTTGGGAACCGCTGTTCTTCCGGAGCAGCCAGCCGAAGAAGGGGGCTCCCACAAAGGCGGTAATCACCCCGACGGGCAATTCCCGGGGGGCGAGCACCACCCGGGACAACATGTCGCTTCCCACCAGAAACATCGCTCCCGCCAGGGCGGAAACCGGCACCAAAAGCCGATGGTCGGGCCCGAACAGCATCCGCATCACGTGGGGGATCACCAATCCGACAAAGCCGATGGTTCCCGAAACGGAAACCGCCGCACCGGTGACCAGCGAAGCGGTCACCAACAGCAGCACCCGCATCCGGCCGACGGAAACCCCCAGGTGTCCGGCATGACGCTCTCCCAGAAAAAACAGGTTCAACTCCCGGGAGTGCCAGACGATGATCAAAAGACCGATCGCCAGAAAAGGGACGAGCACCCCGACGTGATCCCATCCCCGCAAGGAGAAGCCGCCGCCCATCAGCCAAAATTGGATGCGCTGCAGCTGCTCGTTGGACAAGGAGATGGCGAAGGTGAGAAGCGCACCGAAAAAGGCCTGAACAACCACGCCCGAGAGGATGATCGTTCCCATGTCCGTCCGGGAGCCGGCCCGGGCGAGCCGCAGGACGATAAGCAGGGCGATGCAGGCGAAGACAAAGGCGTATACCGGAAGGGTCCAGTTGCCGAAGTAAGAGGTGCCCCACCCCGTCAGAATGGCCAACACCGCTCCCAGGGCCGCCCCGGAGGAGACGCCCAGGATGTACGGATCGGCCAGGGGGTTGCGCAGGATGGCCTGATACACCGCCCCCGCCACGGCCAGGGAGGCCCCCACCAGCGCCGCCAGCAACGTCCGGGGAAAACGAATTTCCATGATGATCGTCTCCGAGGCGGGATCCCCGGCGGAGGAAATCCCCCCGATGCCCAGCCGCTGCAGGATGATCCCCCAGACATTCCGGGCGTCGATCTCCGTTCCCCCCACCGTCACCGAGGCCACGATCAGAAGGAAGAGGAACAACCCCAGGATCCCCGGCCACAGGACAAATCGAAGCCAGCCGTCCACTCTCATTGGCGAAACCGTTCCGGATACAAAATCTGGGCGATCTGCTTCAGCCCCTTCGTAATCCGGGGACCGGGCAGGGTGGTCCAATCCGGGTTGAGGGAATGAATCCGGTTCGCCTTCACCGCCGCGATCCGGTCCCAACCGGGACGGGAAGCGACGGATTTATCCGCTTTTCCGTAGGTGGTCAGGATCACATCCGGATTCCACTTGATGACCTTTTCCCCGGACACCTGGGGCCAACCCTTCATCTCGGCCGCCACATTCCGACCTCCCGCCAGGGTGATCAGTTCGTTCAAAAAGGTGTCTCCCCCGACGGTAAAGGGAGTCGGATCGACCTCGACCCACACCTTCAACCTCTCCTCCTCCGGGATGGACGCCACCTTTTGTACCACCTGCTCTTTCTCCTTCTCCATCTTCGCGATCAGCTGGTCCGCCTCTTTCACGGCGCCGGTCGCCTTCCCCACACGGCGGATCGACTCGTACACACCCTCCAGACTTTGGGCATCCACGGACAACACCGTCAAGCCCAGGGAGCGCAGTTTTTCGACCGTCTCCCCGTTGAGCGGCGAGGCGAGGACCAGATCCGGCTTCAACCCCACCACTTTTTCGACATTGACGTTGATGTCGCCCACCTTCTCAATTTCCTTCACTTCCGGAGGGTAATCGTCATTGGCCGTCACGCCGACGATCCGGTCCCCGAGCCCGAGGGCAAAGGCGATCTCCGTGGTGCTTGGAATCAGGGACACGATCCGCTTCGGCTCCCGGTCGACGGTCACCTCCGCGCCGGTATCATCCTTGACCGTCACCGGAAAAGAGGATCCCGGCTCCTGCGCCGCCTGCGGTTTGTCCACTTTTGCCGCATCCGGGTTGCCGCAGCCGAAAAGACCCGCGGCCAGGACGAAAACCAACATCCAAGCGAAAATCCTGCGGAACCTTCGATTCATCCCTTCCTTTCCCCTCCCTTAAAAAGCTCAAAAAAAAACCCACACCTCCATCGAGGCACGGGGGAATGCTCACGTGAAGCCGCGACGACGGGACGTGCCGCAGCCTGCGTGCTCCCCTTTTACCTCGAAAGGAGAACCGCAAGTGTTAGGCGAAAACGGCAGGTCTCCTGGCTCGTGGATCTTCGCTCCACCGCGCCTTCCCATCCAAACGGACAGTGGCATCGTGCGGTTTCGCTCCCCACTCACAGTGGCGGGACCGCGCCGGATTTGCACCGGACTTCCCTTTTCACTTCCGTGCGCTGGCACGAAAGACCGCTTTCACCGTATTCACTTGTGGCTTCATTATACCGACAAGGCCTACCGACTGGCAAGAGGATTTGAAGGGTCCGATCCAGAAGAGGAATTGTTGCGACCCCATGGGAAAGGAGGAAAAAGGCGCAGCGTCCTCTTGCGCCGGAGGAGATGCGGAAACAATCGTTCGTTCTCGAGGTGGGGAAAGAAGAGCGGGTCCTTCGCGGCGACCTGTACGCCGCCGAAAACGCCCGCAGGCTCCCGACGGTGGTCATCCTTCACGGCTTCAAGGGTTTCAAGGATTGGGGCTTTTTTCCCCACGCCGCGGAAGCCCTGGCGGAGCGGGGCTTTGGAGTCATCACCTTCAACTTCTCCATGAACGGAGTGGGGGAAAACCCCTTCGAATTTACCGAATTGGACAAGTTTGCGCGGAACACCTACAGCCGCGAACAGGAGGATGTGGCAAAAATCATCGGAGAAATCAAGGCGGGGCTTCTTCCTCCCGACGGAACCCTTGATCCGGACCGGATCGGACTGATCGGCCACAGTCGAGGTGGGGCGAACAGCCTGCTGTACGCCCTGGACGATCCGGATGTCAAGGGCGTGGTCACCTGGAACGGCGTCGCCGACGTGGATATCTTCCCTGAGGAATTGAAACGGGAGATCCGCGAAAAGGGAACGGGAACGGTTTTGAACGCCCGAACCGGTCAGGAGATGCCCATTCACCGGGAAGTGCTGGAGGATCTGGAAGCTCATCGGGAACGATGGAATCTCCTGAAGCGACTGCCCGGGTGGGATCGTCCCCTGCTGATCCTGCAGGGGGATCAGGATGCTCCCCGATTGGTGGAGGGGGCCCGTCAGCTTCATCAAGCCGCCCGGAAATCCACCCTTCAACTCCTGCCCGGAACAGGCCACACCTTTGGAGCCGTCCATCCCTTCCGGGGATCCACTCCCCATTTGGAGCGGGTTCTTGAGGCAACGGCGAACTTCTTTGAGGAAATCCTTTAGGGCCTTCCCACTGCAAAAGGCTCCCCCAAACAGCGAAAAGGCCGGTAAAGACCGGCCTTTTCGCCCAAGGGGGTCAACAAGATTTATCGATAATGAGGATGATTGCAAAGGAACAGACCTATTTAAATATATTTATAGAATATTATAATTGCACTTGTCAAACACAACCTCGCTTTTTTTGGAATCCCCGTCTTTTTTGTACTTCCCTTTGCCAAAGGGAACGGTATCGGCAAGAAAAATGTTTCATTCCTCATGATATTTTTCTTATTTCATTCGTCCTTTCACATTTTTCCTCTCCCTTTTTTGTATTACCGCATCAGCGCAAGGGGTTTTCTATTTTGAGGGGATTGCCCTTGAAAATTTCTCATCGATGCGTTTTCATGCCCCTGGAATTGAAAAAATAAAAAGCCGGTTCCACCGGGAACCGGCACCCGCTTCGGGGAATATGGTTTGAGCAGGGTCAGGCCCAGGGAAGTGTTAAGAGCTGATCGTTCAACTTACCAGCCGAATCCAACTCCCGCGAAGACAAAGATGGTGGCGATAACCAACAGGAAGATCAAGAGCCGACGAAAACCGATTCCGTAACCGTAGTTGTATCCGTATCCGCTCATGATAACCCTCCTTTGCATTGATTTCAATCGCATCATATGCTTCGCCGGCGGAGGGGGAAAGGCATCCGCCCCTTCCGTGTCAAAATCCAGCAATGCCTACCTCTGCGTTTCCGCCCACTCCCTCAGCACCACGGCATGATTTTGCACCCGGTCCCGGCTTGCATAGAGAAAGGTGATCGGCCTTCCGTCGGCACGCTCCAGAATGCGGAGCCATGCCTCTCTTTTTTCCGGATCATTCAGCTCCCGGAAATACGCCTCCCTGAAACGGTCAAAATCCCGATCCCGGTGATAGCTTTTCCGCAATTTATTTGACGGGGCCAGCTCCCGCGCCCAGTGATCGATGAACGCCTCCTCCTTTTTCACGCCCCGCGGCCAAAGCCGATCGACCAAAATGCGAAAACCGTCGGTATCCTCCGGGGAATCGTAGATTCGCTTCAGCCGGATCATGAGAAACCCTCCTTCAAAGAAATCGCCCCCGCTGCCAGCCTCCGGGCAGGGTGAGCCCCTTGACAGGGTGCCGCAGCACGACCCTCCCTCGCCTGGCGACAGAACGGCTCGGATAGTCTCTTCCCTTTTTCACTGATTGATTATAAGTTATCATGGAATTTGAAGGAGAATTCCCATGCCGGGGACGATCCAAGGCTTTCACGGCTTTCCGGGATGATGATCAAAGAACGAACAAAAGGGGTATTGCCCATGATTCTGACTGGTCATCTTCGGCCGCTCACACACGAATACAAACATCCCGTCGCCTACCGGATCCGGCTCGACGACCAGGAAGCCCCGCTGAATGATTTCCTGGGAAATACCATACAAATCGATTATCTCGGAATCATTTCCTGTATCTATTGCGGCCGCAAGATCAAAAAGTCCTTTAACGGCGGTTCGTGTTACCCGTGTTTTCGGGATCGGGCCGAAAACGATCTCTGCATCGTCAAACCCCACCTGTGCCACTTTCACCGGGGCACCTGCAGAGATGAAGCCTTCGGCCGATCCCATTGCATGCAGGCCCACATCGTATACATCGCCCTCAGCGACGATATCAAGGTCGGCATCACCCGAAAATCAAACGCCGTCAACCGCTGGATCGACCAGGGAGCCGTCGCCGCCTTACCCATCGCGGAAGTGCCGGACCGCAAGACCGCCGGCGAATTGGAATTTCATCTGTCCCAATTCATCAAGGACAAGACCAACTGGCGGAGAATGCTGAAAAACCAGGTCGTCGACAAGGATCTGACGGCGGTACGCTCCGAAATCCGCGAAAAAATCCCCGAAGACTACGAGCAATACTTTCTGGAATCCCAGCAAGTGATGGATTTTCAATACCCGCAGCTTCATGTCCCCGAAAAAATCAAGTCCCTGGATCTGAACAAGCAGGCGCACATCAAGGACAAATTGATCGGGATAAAGGGACAATACATGATCCTGGAGAACGGCGTCATCAACATGAGAAAGTACAGCGGGTACAAGGTGCGGGTGGTGCTGGACGCTTAGCCTCTTTCCCTCCCCTGATCCCCTATCGGAACGGCCTCCGCCGGAAGGGGTTCCTGTGGAAAAAACGGTTCCTCCCGTTTCTCAGCCGGAGCAGAATAAAACCGGCCAAACAACAGATCACCAGCCAGATATACAGATGGACGGAAAGGATCAGGCCGATTAGCAGAACGCCGACCACGGCACACAGGGTGGAAAGAAGGTGGTAACGGGTGATCAGCAGACTGAGAAAATAGATGACCGCTCCGATGAAGATCAACAGCGGACTGAGGACGAAAAGGGCTCCCGCCGCCGTGGCCACGCCGCTTCCCCTTCCGTGAGCAGAAGCGAGGGGAAAGGTTTCCCCGAAAACGACGGCCGCGGCGGCCAGAGAAGCCCCGAACCAGCCCGCCAAAAGCAGCCCGACCGAGGCGGCGAGGGCCCCTTTGGCCATTTCCAACCCCAGGATCCAAAGTTCCTTCGCAGCCGCCCGAGTTCGGATCAATCCGTGCCGCACATTTCCAACCCACGTGCGAACGGGAATGGAACCGAGAAGATAAGCTGCCACCACCGCACACAAATAAGCCATCCTATTCCCCTCCTCCCCTTCACCGATTTTTTGTGCAAAAAGCTGTTACATAACAGTTCCGCGCGGGTAAAATAAAACAACAACATGTGAAGGGGGAAGGCTTCCATGGAGTTTTCGCTCATGAGCAAATACGGGCGTTATCCCTGTGAAGTGGTCGTCGATGAGGACCAATTCCGATTCTGGGTGCGCAACGCGGACACGACCGGTGAGTTTTTTCAGTCTCAGCAGGAGCTTTTGGAATGGATCCGCAAGCACTGGCGGCGGGAGGATTTCCTTCGTCCCGAGGAGTTCGATCATCTGCTGAACGCCCTCGCGAGAGGAGATGCGCCATGACGGCGAGGTCATTTCCTCGTCCTCATTTTTTAAATATTATGATTGTGGATTGGTTCCGTTGCTGCACAGGTTGCCTCCGACGAGCATAACGGTACGTGCGCCGCCGGGCAGGAGGTGAGTCCGGCACCTTCCGCCCGCCTCGTCGCGAATCCCCCCGCTTCCCTCGGATTCCCCCGGCCTTCCCGGGAGCGGGGCGATGACCCGGGCAGATCAAAGGAGCCTCAACCGGAGAAGGGGGCCGGATAGCGGCGAACCGCCAGGAGGAGCAGGGCCAACAAACCGCAGTAGCCGAAGAAGGGGTAGACGTAATTGATAAATGCGGGAAAACCGATCAGGGAGCACACATAGCCGACGACAAAGATCAGTCCGGTCAACGTCTTGGTGCGGAAGGGGACCCATTGATCCAGATTGGCGGCCAGACCGTACACATTGCCGATCAACGTGGTGAAAATTTCCCCCCACATCACGGCGAGGAAAAAGTACTTCATGCCCTCCCCCAGAGTGGCGATCACCAGGGCGATGGGAATCTCCATGTCGTAAATCTCCGGAACCTTGAGCGTCAGTGCGAAATCGCTGGCCAAAAGCATCAGGCCGAGCCCCAAGCCTCCCAGGAACCCGCCGAAACGCAAAGTCTTTTCGTCCCGTATTTCTCCCCCGATCGGCACCAATACCGCCTGGGACATGGCCAGGTTAAAGGCCACGTAAGTGACGGCCGAAACCAGCCAGCTCCCTTCTTCCGCCGGTTCCATCTCCAGGAAAGGAAGAATCCCGTCACTGCGCAACCCTTCCGCCGCGACCAGCATCGTGAAGAAAAACATGCAGGGAACCACGAAGGAATTGACCGACAGAATGCCCTCCATGCCGCGGATGATCACCAGATATGCAACGCCCGATGATAGCAGCACTCCCAGATGGAAAGAGAGTCCCAGCTGCTCCTTGAAGAGGGCTCCCGTCCCCGACATCATGGCCGTCGTCACTCCGAAGAGGACGATTCCGACAAAGATGTTCATCCATCGACCCCACCGGCGGCCGAACAAGTAATTGTTAAACTCCTCATAGGACTGGGCCTTCAGCCGGGCACCCACCAGCATCATCCGCGTCCCCAACCAGGCGAACAGCACGGTCACCAACAGGATGCCCCATACCCCGCCGAGCCCGAAAACGGTAAAAAACTGCTTGATTTCCTGCCCCGAGGCAAAACCCGCCCCCACCACCGTCCCGATGTAGGTAAAACCGATCCGACAGGCCGGGAACCACCGCTCCTTCACTTCCATACACCTCTTCCCCGGGAAACTCGTCCTCACAGGATAAATGTATGGACCGGGAAGGACAAATAGAACCAAGCCTCCATAAAACGACAGGGGGACCGGAACAATCCGGTCCCCCTGTTTACTCCAATCCTTATCATTACCAGGGCCATCCGGTGTCTCGCCCGCCCTGGTCGCCTCCTCCTTGATCTCCCTGTTGGTCTCCTCCCGGCGGGTTCGGCGGGTCACCCCGTCGGTCGCCGCCATCGCGGCCTCCTTGATCGCCTCCCAGGAAACCGCCCGGACCTCGGTCATGGCCTTGGTCGCCCTGGGGATCTCCCGGCTGATCTCCCTGCTGATCACCCGGGGGTTCCTGCCGCGGTTTCACCTGGACCGATACGACGTTGGAGGGTTGAGCCTCCTCGTTGGTCTCCGTATCGATGGCGATCACGCGGTAATGGTAGGTCCGGCCTCCGAAGATGCCCGACAGGGGATCTCCGGGCTGGGGCACTTCGATCTGGTTGTCGGTAAACGCTCCTTCGGCCGTTTCGCCGAGCGGCCGCCAGTTGGCACCGTCTTCGGAGCGCTCCACCCGATACTTGACCCGATCGTCGTAATCGGTCCATCTCAGCTGGATGACACCGGCTTCTCGGTTGAAGCTGCCCTTCAGATCTGTCACCGGCTTCAGCTCGAAGGGCGGTTTGGGTTCTTCCACACCCGGCGGTTTTTCAAAGTCGCGGGCGGGTGTGCCGGCCAGAAATTCCGACATCACTTTGCTGAAGAGGGGAGCGGCTGTCGAACCCCCGCTCAGTTGCACCCTCTTGTCCTTGTCGCCCGACAGATTGTAGATCGTCGCCGCCATGACGTAGTCGGGGGTGTAACCCACAAACCAGGAATCCTTGTATTCCTGGGTGGTCCCCGTCTTTCCGGCCACCGGGCGGCCGTCCTTCAGACGGGCTTTCGTCCCGGTTCCCTTTTCCACCACTTTTTTGAGCATCCGTGTCATGTAATAAGCGGTTTTGGGCTTGAAGACCTCAACGGGTTGCAGGGCTTCCCGCGCCTCTTCGGTCATTGCCACTTCCGTACCGTCCGCTTGCTCAATCTTCCGGATCGCGTGGGCCCTCATCGCTTTTCCGTTGTTGGGGAACACGGTGTAGGCCTGGGCCATCTCCACCGTGCTGGCCCCTTCGGTCAGACCGCCCAGGGCCATAGCGGCGTAGGCCTGATCCTCGGGATGCAGTTTGAGTCCGGCCTTTTGGGCGAAATTAAAGGCGTTGGGCAACTTCACCTTGTTGTGGAGAAGCCATGCGGTGGAGGCGTTCAGCGAGTTTTCCACGACGTAAGAGAGTTCCACGTCGCCGTAATAACGCCTCGTATAGTTTTGCGGCGTCCATCCGTTGATCGAGAACTTTTCGTCGGGGATCTTGGAATACTCGTTGATGTCCTCGTTCAGCTCCATCGCCGGGGCATACACCGTCAGCGGCTTGATGGACGAACCCGGCTGGTGTCCCTTCTTCTCCGCCGAGCGGATCATGCTGCCGGGCTTGTAGTGGCGTCCGCCGCCGATCGCCACGATTTCCCCGGTGTCCGCCTTGAGGATGGTCGCCCCGCCATCCAGATTGTCGTGACCCTGGTAGGTGGCGTCATCCTTCAGGGCTTCGTCGACGATCTTCTGGGCCTTCGGGTTCAAGGCGGTGTAGATCTTCAGTCCCCCGTCGGTCAGCTCCTCATCCGACAGATCGTAATTCCGTTTCGCTTCATCAATGACATAAGCCTTGTAGGCTTCAAATTCGTTGTTTTTCAGATGGGCCTCGAGATATTCCTCCTTCACCCCGAGATCCATCTGTTGATATTTCGAAACTTCCTCTTTGGAGATGATGGGATCGAGGCCGTCCTCATCCTTGCCTCGGGCCATGATCGCCAACACGGTATTCCGCCGATTCTTCGCCCCTTCCGGGTTGCGGAAGGGGTTGTACCCCTCCGGCGCCTTCGGCAGTCCGGCAAGAAGGGCGACTTCGTGGGGCTTCAGCGTTTCCTTGCTGATATCCTTGTTGAAGTAAATCTTGGCCGCCATCTTGACGCCCCGGACGTTGTTGCCGAAATAGATGTAGTTCAGGTAGGTCTCGAGAATTTGATCCTTGCTGTATTTGCGCTCCAGGTTCAAGGCGGCGCCGATTTCCTTCAGTTTTCGTTTGATATTTTTGTCGCGGTCCTCGAGAATGGCATTCCGGGCCACCTGCATGGTGATGGTCCCGCCGCCCTCGGCCGCCCCCAACTTGACGATGTTTTTCACGACGGCCCGCATCAGGGCGTAGTAGTCCACCCCGTTGTGCTTGTAGAAGCGGGCGTCCTCCACCTTGACAAAGGCATTCACCAGGGCGGGGTTGTGCTTCTTCAACTCCTCCATGGTGATGGGCTCCCGGTTGTTCCCTCCGACCCGACCGATCAACTTGCCTTCCTGGTCATAAATGGCCGAAGCGTACTTCATGTCCTCCATTTTTTCAAGATCGACCGTCCCCGCCGACATCACCACCGTGGAACAGCCGCCGACAATCAAAAGAAGAGATGTGATGATGACGAGAAAAAACCATTTTTTGGTGAAAAAGCGGCGCTTATTTCCTCCCTTCGAACGGGTGGAACGGGAACCGTGCCGCTCCTTGCGCGACGGGAGAGAGCCGTGCTTTTCCCCCCGAGGCGGCAGGGAAAAGGGATCCTCCCTCCGGCGATAATCATCCATTTCGATAACCCCCTGCAGACGAATTGAAGCAAATTGAAGCGAAAAAGGGATTTATATATTTCTCTCTATCCATTTCAAAAGCATTCGTTGATCCTCCGGCCCAAAAGGCGTTGAAGCGCCGACCTTTTCCCCCTCGTCCCCGAATATGGTATAGTGGGGGACGGGGTGATGAGCCATGAACGGGCGCGCTGCCGCCTTTGCCTGCCGGATCGCCGGAATCGCCGGTCTGTTTGCCTCCCTCCTTCTTTGGAAAACGGAGGGATTGGCCGGGCTGTTTCTCGGCCTGCTGGGCTCCCTCATCTGGTTTCTTCTGGGATGGCGATTCGGCAAAACGCCATGATAGACAGGCGCTACTATATTATAACGTAATTATAGTCCGAAAGGATTTCGTTTTGTCAACAAAAGGAGGAACCCTGCCGAAAAAGCGCGAAGAAGGGGGAGCGCCCGGAAGCTTCGCCCCCCTGGCTCCCTCCGGCATCCGATGGGATCGTTTTCCATATTCAATCTCCTCCCGGCAGCCGGAAGTTGCGGTTGTCGAAACCGCCGGTGACGGGAATGACCGCCCCGGTAATGAAATCGGCATCGGGATCCACCAGGAAGCGGACCACCCTGGCGATATCCCCGCCGGTTCCCGGCCTGCCGACAGGGTTGCGGTCATCCCTTTTCCCGCGGGCGGCTCCGATGGGGGCTTCCTTGTAGGGGTCCCGAATGTCCCCGGGGCTGATCATGTTGACGGTGATCCCGTGCGGCGCCTCTTCCTCCGCCAAGGTGCGGGTGAAGGAGACCAACCCCGCTTTGGCAGCCGCATAGGCGGAAAAGCCGGCCCACGGGGGAGCGTGCTCCGCCTCGGGAAATCCGAAGGTGATAATTCGACCGAATCGGCGGCGTCGCATCAAGGGGATCACTTCCCGAACGCAGTAGAAAACACCTGACAAGTTGCCGTCGATCATCTCCCGCCACTGCCGATCCGTCAGTTCCACCGCCGGAATCCGCCGGAACAAAAAGGGCCCCGCCGTGCATACGAGCACATCCACCCGGTCCCATCTCTCCCGGATCTCCTTTGCCATCCTTCTGACATCCTCCAGGCGACCGACATCCCCCTGAAGAACGAGGATCTCTCTTCCCAACGCGCGAACTTCGCCGGCCAGTCGCTCCGCCGCCTTCCGGCTGCTGCGGTAATTGACGGCGACGTGAAATCCCGACTCGGCCAACACCTTTACCACTTGGGCACCCAAACCGCGAATGCCCCCTGTCACCCAGGCGACGGATCCTTCCACACTTCCACCCCTCCCCGATTTTTCCGTATTCCATTTTATCGAATCAAATGCCCTTGAACAGCAAAAAACCCGTCCGAGGACGGGGTCAACGCTTTTCCGCAGGTTCCAGGATTTTTTTGGCCATGTACAACAGGGTGAAGGAACCTAGAAAAATTCCCGGCAAAAGGATCCCCGGGCTGACCGGTTCCCGGAAGGAAACGGAGAGGATCAGCACGGAAACGCAGGCGAGGGAGAGGATTTGCATCCACCGCCTCTTCTTCCACCAGCTGAGCAAAGTGGAAAACACGGTGATTCCGGTCATGATTTGCCATTCCAGGATGGAAAAAAAGGGCCATTCCGTCATGGGTCATTCCTCCCGTTCACTCCTCATTTTGACCCATTGGGAAACGGCCGATACCTCTAAAATCCTGTGGAAAAAGCGTGGGTTATCACAACGAAACGAACCGGCCCCCCCTTCGGCACCGGATGGGCCCCTGAAGCCTTTTGCCGGGATACATCCTAACGCGGCGATTTTCCGGGGCTGTACCTCAATCTGATTTATCGGATCCGTTTCAGGTCGTTTCCGTCCGCTACGAAGAAGGACCGGATCACCGTCCGCTCAAAGTCGACACCGTCCCTGGACTTTCCGCGGATATCGATGGTGACATTGTAGATCCCCGGATGCGTAACGGAAGGGATTTTTCCTTTGAACACTCCCGCATCTTTGGCATCGGGATGAAGGAGAGCTTCCTGCGGTTTTGTCGCCGCCCCGGACGGCCCGCCCTTCGCCCCCGGCTCAACCACCCTTGCCCGGACATCAAAGTCTTTCGCATTCCAGAGACGGGGTTTTTTCAGGCGGACCTGAATCGGAACCCCGCTCTTCCCGGCCCGGGAGGAATCCATCTGCACCTCCATCGTGTTCTCGCCGATAAAGGATACGACCAGCAAGTACGCCCCGTCGTCCGGACTGGTCATGCGCACCTTCCACTCGCCCGTTTCGGGCCGGGAAATCCGGTATGCGTGAATTTGCGCTCCTTTCAGGATCTCTTTCTCTTCTCCGGCGAAATATTCCGCGCTGCGCGGGGTGTAGATGCGGCCTCCGGGTGAAACGAGCGCCGTTTCCACATCGGAACGATGGGTCATGATCTGAAAGACCGCTTCATCCCGCCCGCCTTCGACGGCGATGGTTTGCTCCACCCTCGTTCCGGCGGCGAGGGATCCGCCTCGCACCACCGACTCGTTTTGGTTCCTTTGTTCACCCATGGCCGGGATTCCCCCCGAACCGATGTCCCCCGCTTTTTTCGAGGCGGTGCGGAGAGTGGATTCGATTCGCGGGAAGGCGGTGCTTCCCATGCGGATGTTGTCATGGTCGAAGTTCTCCGTAAACAGGTGATGGCCGTTGGGCAGGGGCGTGCTCCAGACATTGACCAGACCGTCGTTCTCTCCGTAGGTGGACAAGTAAGCACCACCCGTCCACAAGGCTGAAGGAAAGGGTCCCCAGCTGGTTCCGGCGGCGGTATAATAGGCGTTTTTACCGACGTTTTCGTGGCTGTCCGTGATCGATCGGAAATACTCCATGTACCCGGTTTGCAGCACTTCGGTTCCTTCATCCCGTGCCCCCAGCAGATCCGCCAGCCATCCCGCCCACCAGCTGTAAGCGAGATCGGCCAGATGGGAACCCCGGTGGGGCGATCCCAGAGTGATCACCTTGCCCACATGGGGCCACGCTCCGTAGTGAACGAGCGCCGCTTGGCTGTCGATCCCGCCTTTGCTGTGGGAGACGATGTTGACGGGTTCTCCGAAAAACTGCCGAATCTGGGTCAGGAGGTCGGCCAGAAGCCGGCCGTTGTCCCACATGCTCGCTCCTTCTCCTCCCGAATCATACAGCTCCACGAAAGCGGTCCGGTAACCGTTGGCGTAGGCCGTGGCATACATGTCGTTGGGCCCGTGGTAGGAGGTCTCCCCCCACCAGCTTTCGGCGGAGCCGCGCAATCCCTGGACGAAGACGATCGGCGGCTTGCTGTAGTCCACATTGGGCGGTGTCTCTCCCACATACCAGGTTCCCGGAACCGCCTCGGCCCCCGCATCCCCCGCGACGCTCCGGGGAACAGGAACCGCTTTCTCCTGAGCTGACACGGGACCGGCCAAAACCGACACACACAGAACGACCGCCAACAGCAAGACGTGTCCCCTTCTTCTCATCCCCTTGCCCCCCGAAGAAAAGTTTCCTTCCCTCCACCCCTTCTAAATAATTCCCTTTTTTGTAAATTTTCCAACTTTGTCCGCGAAAGATCTTGGAAAAAATCTCTCCTCCTTTGGTATACCGAGGGGATGGCCCGCAAAAATTAAGCATTGACTTCAACGCTTCGCGAGGGTACACACATGAAAGACGTGGGAATCGCCTTGAGCGGCGGAGGTGTGGCGGGATGCGCACACCTGGGGATTCTGTACGGATTGGAAAAAGAGAATATCCCCGTCCGGTACATCGCGGGAACCAGTGCGGGAGCCATCGTCGCCGCCCTGTACGCCTATGGATACCGACCGAGACACATGATCAAGCTTCTCCCGCTGATCAATAAGGAATTGGTCGATTACGACTACCCTTCCTTCGTGCGCGCCTTCCTCCGCAGGGGAATGCGGGTTCAGGGCCTGGCGAAGGGAGAAAGGCTGCGCTATCTGATCGCGGAAACCACCCGAAATGCCCGGATGACAGACCTGCCGCTCCCCGTCGCGCTCATCGCGACCGATCTGAAAACCGCCCGGCCGGTGATTTTCACTTCCCGCCCCTTCCTCTCTCCCATCCCCGGCGCAGACGTGATCACCGACATCCCGGTGGCGGACGCCGTGGTCGCCAGCTGTGCCATTCCGGTGCTGTTTCAACCGATTCATTACCAAGGCCGGATCCTCGTGGACGGCGGAGTCATCGACAATTGTCCGATCGGCGTCGTCAAGGCACTGGGGGCGGAAAAAACCATCGCCGTCCGGACGAGGGAAGCCGCTCCGGTCGAAAGCTCCTTCGACTCCCTCCTGGCCATCGTCAAGCGGGTGATGAGCATCACCCTGAACATCCAGGTCAAGCAGCAACTTAAGGAAGCGGACATCGTCCTGCAACCCGAGGTGGCCCCCGATACCCTGCTGGATTTCACGCAAACCGTCTCCTGTGTCAAATGCGGGTACCGCCATGTGCGGGAGCGAATGGAGGAGATCCGTCGCGTGATGGAGAATGCGGCGGAGGGGGTTCCTCTCTGACCCTTTATTTCTGGCGTTTTCCCTCTCCCTTCAACCGGCGGATCAACCCTTGGATATCGGGAGGAAGGGGAGACTCCCATGACCGTTCCCGGCCGTCACGAGGGTGAATCAGTTGCAGAAAGGCGGAGTGGAGTGCCTGCCGGCCGATTCCCCAGGTGTTCCAGCCTTCCGCGTACATGGGATCCCCGATGATCGGATGCCCCCGGTGGGCCAGGTGAACCCGAATCTGGTGCGTCCGGCCCGTATCCAAAAAAAGGCGCAGAAGGGTCGCCCCCGGCAGTCTCTCCACCACGGAAAAACGGGTGACCGCCGGGGCTCCCCCTTCCATCACGCAACGGCGGGAGGGACGCTCCGGACATCGGGCGATCGGAGCGTCGATGACGCCGGTCTCCTCGTGCACTTCGCCGTGAACGACGGCCAAATACCCCCGCATGTAGCGGCGGCGGGACATCTGTCCCGCCAAAAAGTCGTGGGCATAGGCGTGTTTCGCGATCACCATCAGACCCGAGGTGTCCTTGTCCAAACGGGTGACGGGGTGGATTCCGTGGGCTTCACCCCGCTCCGTCCAGCGGTGCACCAGCCCGTTGGCCAGGGTATACTCCCTGTAATCCTTGGTGGGATGAACCACCAGTCCCGGCGGTTTGTCGACGACGACCAGATCCTCGTCTTCGTGGACGACGGCAAAAGAGACCGGCTGTGGAGGAATATCGGTACGTTCTTCCGGCAGCTTCACCTCAAGAAGGTCCCCTGCCTCCACCCGATCGGCCAACCAGACGGTACGGCCGTTCACCGTCACCCCGCCGGACTCTTTCAGCCTGCGAAAAAGACGACGCGAAAAACGGTAACGGTTTCGAAGGACGTCCCGGACCGTCCTTCCGGACTCCCGTTCCAGAACGCGGTGAACAAAATCGGCAGTCTCATCCCGGCTCACCGGCACTCCCCCTTCAATACATCACCCCGGTACGGGTGTGGGTTTTCCGGAATTCGGCGGGAGATGGATCGAAGTATTCGGGATTGTATCTTTTCACAAACCACCCGTTCGGATTCAGGTAACCGGAGCCCCAGGTGGGATCCATGGTCAGCCATCGGCCGTCCACCTTGACCTCCACCCACGCGTGGCGGATGCCGTCGGCAATCCCTTCGACGAAACGGGCCTCCATTCCGATTGAACGCAGGAGAGCGATGGCGAGGAAGGAGTAGTCCTGGCAAACCCCCTTTTTCCGCTCCAGGGTTTTCAGGGCGCTGTCGTCCAGGGCGAATTCGTCGTTCCTGTATTTTTGCACGTCGTAGGTGATGTTCTTGGCAACATAGTCGTAGATCGCCCTGGCCTTGCTCCGCTCGCTCTTTTTCCCGGCGGTCAGCCGCTCGGCGAGCTCCTTGATTTCCGGCGCGTCGGACTGAATCCCCCGGGACGGCAGCAAATAGCGTTTGTCTTCCTTCGCCGTGCTGATCACGCTAAATTCGGCCACGCTGTAAAAGCGGAAGTAATCCCGCCGTTCATCGGTAATCTCCGGCACATTGACGGTCACTTCATACTTGCCGGGTCCGAAGCGCAACCAAAACTCCCCGTCAAAGCGGTAATTTTTTACCGGTATGAAATAGGTCGCCTCTTCACCGTTCTTTTTGGTCTGGATAATCAGGTGGGTGGTTCGGGAAGCATCGGGCGCCTGCGGATCGATCGTTCCGGAGATCCGGTAACTCAAGCCGGCCTTCTCCCCGCCCGCCACGGGATGTTCCAGATGAACCCCCCGTTCCTCGTACTGTTTGTAATATTTGATCGGCTCCCGCTTTTCGGTGGAGGTGTTTTTCACCAAGAGGGAGGCCCCTTCTTGGTAATAGCTCTTTCTGTCCGGGATGGGAACCATCACTTTCAACTCGTGTATGCCCTTGCCGAAATAGAGGGGAACCTTCACTTCAAACCGGCCGTCCTTCAACCGGACCATCCGCTGCCATTTCTCGGAACCCTTTTGCACCAACACCATGATATAGGGGCTTCCGTAGGAGTTCGAAATGCTGCCCTCCAGAACAAAGATGCCGTCCACCGCTTGGTACCCCGTCTTCGGCCGGGTCAGTTTCAGCCCTGCTTCCAGGCCGGCGGGAGTCCAGCCAATATCCCGCTTCACTTCCGGATTGACATTGACCACCCTAAACCGGGCAAAGTCGTGGTAATACCCTTCCGTCGCCTCGCTCGGCATCCGGACGGTGACCAGATATTCCCCCTTGCCGGCGAACAGCTGCACCCTCTGTTGGAAGGTCCCGTCCTTCAACGGCGTGTAGTACGAAAATTTCTCCGCGCCGGGGATTTTACTCCCGCCCGTTTTCCTGATATCGATCCACACGTGCTTCGACTTCATCCCCGTCGTTTTCTTCACCGAACCGGCCACCGTAAAGGAACTGTTGACCGCAAATTTCTGATAACGAGGCTCCCGCAGCTCACCCCCCACCTCTTTGGCGTAGGGTTCCAGTTTCAGCGGCTTCAAACCGATCTTTTCGTTTTCCTGCTCCACCAGCTGCTGCCATTTGTCCTTCGGCTGTCCGCTGAGCACCCCCAACCCGCTGCAGGCGGCGACGAAAACGAGAGAAAAAATCAACAGACCAAAAACCGTCAAACGAAGCCGATGTTTCACTGACTTTCCCCCATCTTTCTCGTTTCTACATTATATTTCTTCAGGGAATTCCCGCGATGCCGTTCCCCAAAACATCCCGCACGGAACCGTCAGTAACATTATATCGATTATTCCCCGGCTCGACCTCCCCGATTGGAAAAAAAAGAGGGATCGCCTTCAGAAGGCAATCCCCGAGGTCGAGACCAAGATCAAAAGACTCAGTTTCAAAGCTGAGGCTATCTTTATTTTACTATGAATCGGGAAAACTTTGTTTTTAAAACTTCGACTCATTTCGACAACAGACGACACGTTTTGCAAGCCAAATCCCCTCCTATGGGACAGATGTTTTAAAACATCTTAATGAAAGCCCTTTCATTTGGCACTTTTTCCTTGACAGTCGATTTGTTCCGGGTATGATTGTTTGTACAGTATCACATCCTGTGAAAATTGCTCGACAAGGGGGGTGGCAGCCGATCGGCCTAGGCAACAACATTCGCCGCCGGCGAAAAATCCTGGGCATGACCCAAAGGCAGCTGGCGGAAGGAATCATATCCGTTCCTTATCTCAGTCTGATCGAAAACGAAAAGGCGCTGCCCGGCGAAGACATTTTAAAACTGTTGGCGCGGCGGTTGAATACGGATCCGGAAACGCTGATGGGCATCCGGGACGCCAAAAAGGCGGAGCAGTTCCGGGAACTGGTGGAACAGGCCCGAACCGCCCTGAATTACGAGGAGCACTCCTCTTCCGAAAAGACGATCCAGTCCCTTCGCGACCTGGCGTCCACCGTTGCGGACCCCGACATGCTGGTGCAGATCGAACTTCTGGAACTCAACCTGTTGGAACACCGAAGCACTCCCGAACAGTCCGAGAAATTGCTGGAACAATTTGAAGAGCGGTGGAAATCTGCCCTGGATCACCCCGCTGTCAAAGTCCCCTACCTGCGCATCAAAGGAAACATCCAATATCGGAAAGGCCATTTCGAAAAGGCGCTTCACCATTATTTGGCGGCAAAACAACACCTTCCCGAAATTACAGATGATATTGAAAAAGGATACGTTTACAGCAATCTTGGAAAAACCTACGTTCTCCTGGCCCACCCGTCGATGGGCATTCTGTACGCGGACAAGGCCCTGGAGATCATGAACCGCCACGACCGACTGCTGGAGGTGTGCAACCTCCTGCACCTGAAGGGAACCTGCCTCTGTCACATCGGAGAATACAACGAGGCGATCCTGCTGTTCGAGCGGATCATCCGCATGTGCAATCAGTTTTTGTTGTGCCAACTTTTCGCTTCCCGGGCCTATCACGGAATGGGCATCTGCCACATGAAACGCGGAAACTATCACACCGCCATCCGCCTCTTTCACCAATCGATCCGGGTTGTCAGTCCGAATAAACTGCCGGAATGGGAAATCGGAGTCGTCCACCAAGCCCTGGGATATACCCACCTGAACGCGGGCAACCTGAAAAAGGCCAAAAGATATGTCAAATCGGCGATGAGGCGCTTGAAGGATCGGCCCAACCTGTATGCCGAATGCCTGGTGTATCTCGGCATGATCCATCATGCGGAGGGAGATCTCAGGCGCTTTGAATTTTGCTACCGCCGGGCGATTGACATCTTTCTCTCCCTCGGCATCCATGAAAAAACGGCGCGGGCCGCCCAAACCCTCGGGGAGTTTTTGAGCAGAGCCGACAAACCGTACCAAGCCGTCCGGTACCTGAAGATCGCCGCCGAACACTTCAGCAAGCTGGTCCCCACCGTCGACTTCGACTCCGAATTGCCGGGATGGGACAAAAACGAGAGGCAAACTTCAAAAACAACACAACATCGCATCGTGTGAAATCCTTCCAACCACCTCCTCCCTCCGGCCCATCTTTTCATCCTTCGATTATTGAAATTTCCGTCACTAAGACCGGCGTGTGTGCCGGCCTTCTTTTTTTTCAGGGATCGACTTTACCCGAAAAAACCTCCGATACGCCGAAGCGGATATTGAGGAATCCTCCTTTCCCGCCTATACCGCAATCCTCCGGAAACATAAGTTGATAGAAGGAGGGGAGGTGTCCCTTTTGGAGAATCACTCGGTCGGTATTTTATTAGGAAGTCCGGTGGTTCACAAAATCATTTCCGGAAAACCGACCTATGAAAAGGCGGAACTTTATTTTGAATGCGGTCAACGAATCGGTATCGTTCCGATTCTGTTCGATCTGAAGGGTTTGGATCTGGTAAAGGAACAAGTGTCGGGATTCGTCTGGAGTCCAACAAACAAACGATATCTTCAGTCGGTTCAACCCATCCCCCCGGTGATCCACAAGCGAATCTTGTCTCCCTCCCCGAAACTGGCCACCCTCTCCCGGCAACTGGGCAGAAGATTGTTTAATCCTCCGATCAACCGCAACAAATTACGGATTCATGAGTTGCTCCAACAAAATGCGCGTCTTCAACCCCACCTCCCCGACACCCGCAAAGGAAGCGATGGGGATCCGGTTCCGGAAATGTTGCGGCAGTACCCCGCGATCTTCATCAAACCCGTTTACGGATCCCTCGGGCATTCCATCCTCAAAATCGAAGCGACGGGGGATGGCCGATATCTGCTTCAATCTCATCAGGGTAAGAAACGAATTCTCTCCAAGGATCAATTGAAAAGGATCCTCGCAAAACGGTTTTCCTCCCAACGCGATTATTTCCTCCAACAAGGCATCCCCTTGGCCAAATATCGCGGATCTCCCTTCGATCTCCGGGTATCGGTGCAGAAGGGAGAGGGAGGACGTTGGAAAATCAGCGGAGTGGTGGCCAAGGTGGCTCCGCGAAGGGGAATATTGACGAACCTGGCGCAAAACGGAAAGGCCGTGCCGGCAAAAACCGTTTTATCCCATGCATTTCCCGGCAGAAATCCCGAAGATCTCCTGGAAATGATAAATCGCCTCTCTCTGGACATTTGCCAAACCTTGGAGAAAGCCCATCCCGGTTTCGCCGACGCCGGACTGGATATCGGAATCGATCAAAAGGGAAAGCCCTGGTTTATCGAAGTGAACTTCCGCGATCTCAGATATTCCTTCCGTTCGGCCGGAGAATACCAAATGTTCCAAAATACCTATCTCAACCCCATGTGTTACGCAAAGTTTTTAATAAGTCGCCGAACAGTCAAATCCGGCCGTTTCGAACGCACCCACCGATGAACGCTCCTCAGGCCCGTTTAAAATCCGTTGAAAAAGGATGATTAAATCATGACGATACGACCTGTCAAGCATATCCGGGGGATGCCCAGGGGAAGCTCGCGTCCGCAACTGATCCTCTTCAGTGACGGACGCCACTATATTGTCAAATTCAAAAACAATCCCGTCCAGGGGACCCGGGCCCTCGTCAATGAATACGTCGCGGGCCGGTTGGCACAACTCCTCGGCCTTCCCGTCCCGCCTTTCAAGATCGTTCATATAAGCAAACACTTCTTTAAAGAGAATCCCGTTTTATTCCGGCATCGCTTTCTGCCCGGCCATCAGTTTGCCAGTGAATACATCCCCGACTGCCTCAAAAAAATCGACAAGGAATCCCTGTCCGGATTGAACATCGTCAACCGCAGACATCTCGCCGGAATCATCGTGTTTGATCAATGGGTCAACAACGTTGACCGCCGGAGAGGAAACATCCTCCTGCGTCCGTTATCCGGGAACCGCGGCTTTTGGCTTTATATGATCGACCAGGGCCACAGTTTCTCCTATTATGATTATCTGAGCCGCAGACGGGAATGTCGTTGGACGCCGGCGGGGCTTCGTATCCTGCCGCAAAAACTGAAGTCCAACGCCTTTTATCGCTGGTGCAAGCAGCAGAGCCGCGAGGAAGACTTCGCTTACTACCTGGATAAAATTCAGCAGCTGTCGGAGCAACAAATCCGCCAGGTGATCGCTTCCATTCCGAAGGATTGGAACGTATCGCGGGTGGAAAGAGAAGCCCTGTACAAATACCTGATCAGGGCGAAAAAAATGCTTCCGGACTTGATCAAACCCTATCTCCGTAAGACCGATGAACAAGCCGGACCCGAAGAAAATGCGCACCCCTTCCTGTCGAAAAGAGTGCGCGTCACGAAAACTACCAGGCAGAGGAAAGCCCGTTGACAGGTTCCCCCCGGTGTTTGCGGGCCGGTCTCGAACGTCACCCCTCCTGCCCCAGCATCTCCAGGAAGGTTTGCTCGTCAATGACCTGGACGCCCAGATCCTGGGCCTTTTTCAGTTTGGATCCCGCCTTCTCCCCGGCGATGAGCAGGTCGGTGTTCTTGCTGACGCTGCCGGTCACCTTGCCGCCGAGGGCTTCGATCCGCTCCGAAGCCTCCTTGCGGCTGAAGTGCTTCAGGGTACCCGTGAGGACGACGGTTTTGCCGGCGAAGGGGCTTTCCGCCGCCTCTTCCGGCCTCGTCCCCTTGAAGGAAAAATTGACGCCGGCGGCGCGCAGGCGTTCCACCACCTCGCGGACCTCGGGCTTGGCAAAGTAAGTGACGATGCTGTCAGCCATCTTGGGGCCGATCTCGTTGATCGACTCCAGCTCCTCCCGATCCGCCTCCATGATCCGGTCCAAGTGACCGAAATGGCGGGCGAGGATCAAGGCCCCCTTCGACCCGACAAAGCGGATACCCAGGCCGAAAAGGAGACGTTCCACCGAATTCTGCTTGCTTCGCTCGATGGAGGCGAGAAGGTTCTCCACCGATTTTTCCCCCATCCGCTCCAGGGGAAGCAGGTCTTCCTTCTTCAGGTAATACAGGTCGGCCACGCTGCGGACCAGGCCGGCCCGAAACAGCTGGGTGACCACCTTTTCCCCCAGCCCCTCGATATTCATCGCACCCCGGGAGACGAAGTGAATGATTCCCTCCCGGGTTTGCGCCGGACACTGGGGATTGATGCACCGCAGCGCCACCTCTCCGTCCAGGCGGACCAGCCGGCTGTTGCATTCCGGACAGTACTCGGGCATGCGGTAGGGGCGTTCCTCCCCCGTCCGCCGTTCCGGCAGCACCCCGACGATTTCGGGAATAATGTCCCCCGCCTTCCTCACGATGACGTGGTCGCCGAGAAGGATGCCCTTTTCCCGGATGATGTCCTCGTTGTGGAGAGAGGCCCGCTTCACCGTCGTCCCCGCCAGGGTGACCGGATCCAAAAGGGCGGTGGGCGTGACCGCGCCGGTGCGGCCCACGTTGATCTCGATGTCCCGCAGGATCGTCACCGCTTCTTCGGCGGGAAACTTGTAAGCGACGGCCCAACGGGGGCTTTTGGCCGTCGTCCCCAGGATTTCCCGCAGGGCGAGATCATCCACCTTGATGACGACCCCGTCGATCTCGTATCCCAAGTCCGCCCGCCGCTGCCGCCATTCTTCGACGTAGGCCATCACGTCCTCGATCCGCTCCACCGCCCGCCACGCGGGGTTCACCTTGAAACCAAGGTCCGCCAGGAACCGGAGAGACTCCGCGTGGGTTCCGGGCACCTCCCCTTCCATCCAGCCGATCCCGTACAAAAAGATGTCCAGAGCCCGTTCGGCGGCGAGCCGCGGATCCAGCTGCCGAAGGGAGCCCGCCGCCGCATTGCGCGGGTTGGCAAAGAGGGGTTCGCCCCGCTTTTCTTTTTGCGCGTTGATCCGCTGAAACTCCCCTTTGGGCAAAAAGGCCTCGCCCCGCACCTCCAGTGTGACCGGGCGCCTCAGCCGCAGGGGCAGGGAGCGAATCGTCTTCAGGTTTTGCGTGATATCCTCCCCGGTCTGTCCGTCCCCGCGGGTGGCCCCCCGGACGAACACGCCGTTTTCATACCGGAGGGAGACGGCCAGTCCGTCGATCTTCAGTTCACACACGTAACGGACCTTATCCACGCCGGTTGTCCGCCGGATCCTCCGGTCAAATTCCTTCAGATCCTCCTCGCTGAAGGCGTTGCCGAGGCTGAGCATGGGAACGGAATGCTCCACCTTTTCAAAGAAGGGCAGGGGTTCACCCCCCACCCGCTGGGTGGGGGAATCCGGGGTGATCAGGTCGGGAAAGGCTTTCTCCAAGGCGGTCAATTCCCGCATCAGTTGGTCGTACTCCGCATCGGTGATGACCGGATCGTCGAGGACGTAGTAGAGGTAATTGTGCTCCTCGATCTCCCGGCGGAGCTCTGCGATCCGTTTTTCGGCTTCTTGCCGGTCCAACGCCATCGGCCTCCTCTGCATGACAGATCCAAACGCCAAAGATCTCTCGCTTCAGGGCATCACGCCCGGCTGATCGGCGCGAAGCGGGCGAGCAGCCGCTTGATGCCCACGGGACTGGGAAAGGCCACATCCAGTTCGGCATCTTCCCCTTCGCCTTCCACCTTGACAACGGTACCCGTTCCCCATTTGGAATGGCGCACCTTGTCCCCCACCTTCCAATCCGCGGTCGAACCGCCGGCCGGGCGGACCGGACCCCGTTTTTGGGGCGGGAAGTGGAACACCTGGGTCCGGGGTTTGACGGGTTCCAGGAGATGTTCCGGTATTTCGTCCAAGAAGCGGGAGGGAGGATGGCTCACCGTATGTCCGAAGACGGACCGGATCCGGGCCCGGGTGAGATACAGCTCCCTCTTCGCCCGGGTGATCCCGACATAGGCGAGCCGCCGCTCCTCCTCCAGGGCATCGTCATCTTCCAGGGAACGGATGTGGGGGAACAGCCCCTCCTCCATGCCGACGAGGAAGACGCAGGGGAATTCGAGCCCCTTGGCGCTGTGCAGGGTCATCAGCACGACCGCTTCCTCGTCCGCCTCCTCGTCCAGGGTGTCGATATCGGACAGGAGCGCCAAATCGGTCAAAAAATCCACCAGGGACTTGTCCTCGCTCCGCTGCTCAAACTCCTGGACCACCGACAGAAATTCACCGATGTTCTCCAGGCGTCCCTCCGCCTCCAGCGTTCCTTCCCGCTCCAGGGATTCCCGGTAACCAGTCTTCTCCAACACTTCTTCGGTCAATTCCCGGGCGGACAGATATTCCGCCATTCCATGCAGGTCGCGGATCAGGGCGGTGAAGGACTGAAGGGGCCGGAGAAAGCGGGGAGCAAGCCCCATTTGCTCCGCCTCCAACAGGGCGCGGTAGAGGGAAAGCCCCCTTTCTTCCGCGTAGCGAACGATCTTTTCCATCGTTCCTTCCCCGATCCCTCGGCGCGGCACGTTGATCACCCGCCTCAGGCTGAGGTCGTCATCGGGGTTGACCACCAATCGAAGATACGCGAGGAGATCCTTGATCTCCTTCCGTTCGTAGAACTTGATGCCGCCCACGACCCGGTACGGGATGTTGGACTTGAGCAGCACCTCCTCCAGCACCCGGGATTGGGCGTTGGTCCGGTAGAGGACGGCGTAGTCGCCGTAGTTCCTGCCTTCCCGCTTGCCCTGGAGAACGGTTTCCGCCACGAAGAACGCCTCTTCGTGTTCGTTTTCCGCCTCAAACAGGCGGATCGGTTCGCCGGTACCGTTTTCCGTCCACAAATTTTTCGGCTTTCGCTGGGTGTTGTGGGAGATCACGCCGTTTGCCGCATCCAGGATCGTCTGCGTGGAGCGGTAGTTCTGTTCCAGCCGGATCACTTCGGCGTCGGGATAATCCCGCTCGAAATCCAGGATGTTGGTGATATCCGCCCCCCGGAAGGCGTAAATCGATTGGTCCGAATCCCCCACCACGCAGATGTTCCGGTGATGGGCCGCCAGAAGTTTGGCGAGAACGTATTGGGCGTGGTTGGTGTCCTGGTATTCATCCACGTGGATGTACTGGAATTTCCTCTGATAATAATCGAGGGCATCGGGCACCTGGCGAAACAGCCGGACCGTCTCCATCAGGAGGTCGTCGAAATCCATCGACTGATTGGCCCGCAGCTTGTTCTGGTAGGCCTCGTAGATCCGGGCGGCGATCTCCTCCCGGAAGCCCTCCGCCTGTTCCTGCATCTCCCGGGGCGTTTGGAGACGGTTTTTGGCCCGGCTGATCCAATAGAGATAGCTCCGCGGATCGTGCTGTTTCGCATCCAGGTTCTGCTCCTTGAGGATCTGCTTGATGACGCTCACCTGGTCCGGCACATCCAGAATGGTGAAATTGCGGGAATAGCCGATCCGCTCCCCGTCCCGCCTCAGGATGCGCACGCACATGGCGTGGAAGGTGGAAATCCAAATCTCTTCCGCTTCCGGCCCCACGAGGGCGGTGATCCGCTCCTTCATCTCCCGCGCCGCTTTGTTGGTAAAGGTGATCGCCAGGATATTCCAGGGGTGGACCCCCTTTTCCGAGAGCAGATAAGCGACCCGGTGAGTCAACACCCGCGTCTTTCCGCTCCCCGCGCCGGCCACGATCAGCACCGGCCCTTCCGTCATCTCCACCGCTTTTCTCTGCACCGGGTTCAGCCCGGCTAACAATTCCCGTCCCGTATCCGTGGGTCGGCTCATATTCGCACTCCTTTTTCCTCCGGTTCAAATGAAAGTAAACAGAATCGAAGACCACCCCCGGACAATCCTCCGAGGGGTCAGGACATCTCCTTTGGAGTCTCCTTCACATGGCGAACGGTTTGCACCGCGGCATCCACATTGTAGTAAATCAGATTGCCCACGACCACCGTATCCGCCAGGCGGGCGGCCTCCCGGGCCTGCTCCGGGGTGCTGATCCCTCCGCCGTAAAAAAGCCGGCTTCGGGAAATCCCCGCCCGGGCCGCCCGAATCAACCGGGGGTCGCCGAAACACCCGCTGTACTCCACATAGACAATCGGCATCCGAAAGAGGTGTTCCGCCAAGCGGGCATAGGCGGTCACCTCCTCCTCGGACAGGGAAGATCTGGCCTGCGTCAAGCGGGCAACCTTGGAATCCGGATTCAGGATCACATACCCCTCCGCCGCCACCCGCTCCCAGGGGATAAAGCTGCCGTATACCTTGACCGCTTCATGGTGGGCGCCGATCACCCAATGAGGGTCCCCCGCATTGAGAACGACGGGGATCAAAAAGCCGTCAAATTCGGGAATCACTGCCGACTTCTTAGAGATCTCCTGATAACAGGGCACATCATAGCGGCGAACCCGCTTGAGCAATTCCCAGGTGTTTTCATAGGTAATTCCGTCGGTTCCGCCAATGACCACCGCATCGGTCCCCGAACGGCAAATCCGGTCCAAGGCCCCGTCGGATATGACCCGGTTGGGATCCAGCTTGAACACGTGCCGCCACGAAGCCACCCGTTCCGCCAACATCTCGGGCTCCCCCCTGTCGTCGAGCGTCCAAACCCATTATACCTCATTGTGACAGGCGCCGCGCGCCATGGCAAGGCGTCGGCAACCCCCTCCGATTTCACCGTTTCCCGGAACAAAAAAAGCGGGATCACCCCGCCTCCTGGATCTATGCCGAAGTGCCGCATGAGGCAACCCCTTCCCCGCCGGAGCCCCATCATCCCTTCGGCCTCCCGTCGCTCCAGCTCAATCCCCTTCACTCGCTTTCGGATGCTTCCTCCTTGAGCCGGTCGAGGACCAGTTCGTAGCCGTTCATGCCATAATGCAGACAACGTTTCACCCGGGAAATGGTTGCCGTGCTGGCGCCCGTTTCAACCTCGATCTGATTGTAGGTGTAGCCTTCCCTGAGCATGCGGGCCACCTCCAACCGCTGGGCGAAGGCCTTGATCTCCCCGACGGTGCACAGGTCGTCAAAAAACTGATAGCACTCGTCGATGGTTTTCAAGCTCAGGATCGCCCGAAACAGCTGGTGCAGCTCCTTTTTGTTGATTTTATCCAACGGCATCCATCCTCTCTCCTTCCCGACGGGAGGCTCTTTTGCCCGATAAAAACGATTCGACCCGATCCGTCGAAATTCCTCCCCGTCGAGAAGGAACGGTCTTCACCCATGATATCCCGAACGGCCGGAAAATTTCCTCCCGGCCGAGCCGGAGGAGAAATCAGCGGTATGAGACTTTCCCCGTTTCCGGCAGGATATTGATCCAGGTTTTCCCGGGAAGGAGGGGAAGCATTTGCCCGTCCCGGACGGGGACGATCACCCCGTTTATATTCTCCCACTGAATCGGTATCGCTTTCCCCCGCTGAAACAACACACCCGATCCGGGCCCCTTCAAATCCACTTCCCGGTGTCCCGCAGCATCCGTCACCCGGTGCTTGGCCTTGATCACCAACACGTTATCCATCGTCAAGGGCTCGCCGCTTTCCCGATCCACCTGTTTTTCCCCCTGGGTATAGCGGACGTATTCCCCGGATTCCTCGTCATAACGGTATCCTGCCTCATAGAGCTTGTGATAAACCAGGTCGATTTCGGCCGCCGGCTCCCCCTCCGCCGTCGCTCCGTTCTCGTCGAACCGGAAAACCGGCTTCGTCTCCCGGTCCCCGTACCCTTTGGTCCTCGCAGCCTCCTGCAACCGACTCAAGTCCGTGTAGAGATTGTGGGGTGCGCGCCGGTCCCTTTCCCTGCGGAAATACCCGGCATCCTGATGGATCCCGTCCAGGCTCGGCCAATCGCTGGAGCGAACCTCCTGAAGCGCCGCCGTGGACCCACCGGCATGGACCGCCACCGCGTTCAATCCCCGGCCCAACTCCAGATAATAGGGGCGCAGACTGCGGACCGGTCCCACTTTCCCCTCGGTCCGGCTGTGATAAAAGGCGGCAAAGCGGGTGATCTCCCCCTCCGCCAGAATCTCCACGACCAGATCCGCCCGGTTCAACCCGGATTGGGGCCTCGCCTTCCGGTGATTGTTCACCATCACCATCAACGTGGGGTGAGCAGGCCCCTCCGAAGGCAACCCGGTGAGCGGATCCGGCGGAGGCGGTTCAGCCGTTTCCCGCGGTTCTCCCGTCGTCTCCTTCTCGGTTTTGGAGGGCATCCATCCACATCCCACCGGCAACATCAACAGCACCACAGCGAGCAGAAGTGCAGCCCCTCTGCGCAATGCGATCACGCTCCTTCTGAAAACCGAAGGGTTTTCTCTCCAGTATTGCCAAGAACCTTTTGATGGGCATCACCCGATGTGTCCGGACAAACGAACTTCAATTCCCTTTAATGAAAATAAATGGAATTGCCGGGCAAAAAGAAAAGCGTTCCGCTATCCCGGCCTTTCCATCCACGGTTCCATCCTCCGGAAGAAGGGATGGCCCCTTCCACCTACTTCTACTTTCTTCCTCCCCATTCCTTTCCCGATGCGTCGGGGTCGCGGAAAAGAGTTGACCCGGCATGCCGCCTACCGATATATCATAAGCATATGAAAAGGGAGCGCGGGAGGCTTCAAGGGGCAACTCGCCGCAGGAGCAACCCGGGCCGCCGATACGGCCACATTGTTCAATAATCCCTCCGATCCGCATAAAACATTAGCGTTTTCCGGACGGAACACCCTGCCGCGCGACACATCGACACTCCAATGTATACCTTATTATTCTTCCTCATAAATATTGCTTTTCGTTGCAGAAAAAATGGCAGCATAGTTTAAACTTTTATTATATAATATAAAATAGGAAGGAAACGCCCAATTGACAATCGAATAAAATTGTACTACAACTGGCTTCGGAGGAGATGCGATGCCGTCGTGGGATCAATATATCATCGGCAGCCTGGACGAATTTTCCTGGATGAAATATGTCATTCTCGGGTTTGCCTTGGTGCTCGTCTTCGCAGCAATCGCAATTTGTTACCGAGTTTTCACAGGAAAATGGATCCCCTACGGGTTTCAAACCCCCGAAAAAAAGGGTATGGACAAAACGACGGGATCCGACGTGGAAATCAGCAGTCTTCCGGCCGAGATGGAGTTTGCAACCGAGGTTGCCCCGGGACTGCATCCGCTCAAGGACTACATGAATGAAAAGGATCGGAAGATCGACACATTGAAAAGAATATTGCAGGACATTGAGCGGGACATGAAAAAGGAGGCCGATCGGAACAACAATTTTATCGCCGTGCTGGAAATCCTGGCGGATGGGGTATCAACCGCGCTGACCCGTTCGTACAATAAATCGGGAGATGCTTTTGAGATCGACTACCCCTACGTGATCGACAGCATCCAGTCGGCCATGGCCAATGAGATTGCCGTTCATCCGGGTGTCGCCGTTTTCATCGTCGATCCGGAGGACCAAGGACGACTCCTTCCTTATCAAATGATCGGCTTCGGCTCCAGCTTCCGCAATTATCGCCCCTCCCTGACCGTCAAATCACCGGAAGGATGGGTTTGGCTGAACGAATCCACCAAGTATTGGGACAAACTATTGGACAGCGAAGTCCCCTTTACCGAGCTCCCGCCCCAAACCCGATCGATGATCGCCAGCCCGATCTTCGCAAACGAAGAGAAACTGGGCATCCTGACCGTGAACGCCGACGTGACCGGTGCTTTTGAGCACCCCCTGGATCCCCGATACGTTGCGGCCTTCGCAAAGGTGTTCAGTTCCTTGCTGTACATCGATCGGAAATTATCGCAAGGATCCTTTGAGGAGGGTAAACACGGATGAGAAAAAAGCCGACCTTCCACCAACGGGTCAAGGCATTGCACGACCAGTACCGAGCCGGTGAGATCAGCAGAGAAGAGTATATGGAGATGGTGAAAGCCGGCCGGTTTGACCAGGTGATCCAGTCTATCGACAAAAAATTTGAGCGGTATCGCCGAATGCTAGACAACCAAGCGGACAACAAGGCTTGATACACACCCGTTTGTTTTGGTTCGGCTTCCTGTCGACATCCACGGGAGAACGGCGAATCTCTCCCATTCCTTTCTTCTGCCCAAAATCTAGCCATGAAAAAAACCGGGATCCGTCATCCCGGTTTTTTCGTGGATCAGCCGACTTCCCGCTTCAGCTCCCGGATGGAAGCATCCTGAACTTCGGAATCCGATTTCTCCGCGGGAGACAGCTTCAAAACGTTGTTGTAGATGAAATCCACCTGTTTGTCGGTGACCGGAGACTGATTCTCTTTGGCGTAGAAGATATTGAGAACCCGTTTCCGTTCTCCGGCGTATTCGTCGCGGCCTTCTACCGCATCCGTCATCGCTTCGAGCAAAGCGTTGAAGTCCTTCACCCTGGGCCCGGGCGTCACCTCGAAATAGTCGAAATACATCTCGTTGGACTGCTCCAGGTACCGCTCCAGGTCGTAACAGTAGAAGATGACCGGCCGGTCGAGCAACAGGTAATCCGTGTAGCAGCTGGAATAGTCAGTGATGAGGACGTCGGTGTATTTCAACAGCAGTTGCGGATCCAAATCCTCCTGGCTGACATCCTTGACATGTTTCAGCGTTTCCGGGATCTGCCCCCTGCTGTACATGTGGCGCTTGATCAGGAAGATATACCCGTGTTCTTCGCAGAATTTGTCGATCTTCTCCAGATCCAGTACCTCGCTGATTTCACGGTCCAGTTTCCCGTAATATCGGTGGGTGGGCATGTAGGTGATCACGCGGTTGTTTTTGATGTACTCCGGAAACTGGTCCTCCTCCTCTTCAAACTCGCCGAAAAAGACGTCATTCCGGGCTTGCCCCAGGGAAAAGACATTCTCCTCGGAAACGAGGAAGGTTTCGGGGTAATAGGAGGAGACCCTTTCGCTCGTCGAGATGACGTAATTTTCCCGCCCGAACATCGTGCGGACCAGCAACATCCCCAAAAATTTCTTGATCGGGTTGGTTTCGTGAAGCACCTTGTAAGTGAAGGTCTTCTTATTGGCCGCCCACACCTTTTTCAGACCGACTCCGTGCCAGGTGTTGACGGAAATGGCCCCTCCCAGGAAAAAGCGGTCGAAATCGTCGTGGAACGAATGGGAATGAATGAACACCTTGGCGCGAAGTTGATAATAGATCCCCTTGAGGGAATGATAATAGTAGGCCTCGATTCCCTCACTGTTCAGGCGCTCGACGACGCTCCGATCCTTCAAAATCCAGATGCACCGAATTCTCGGATCCCGCCGCATCCGCAAAAAGAGGTATTTGGGATTCCCTCTGTACCCCCGTCCGCCTTCCGAACCAAATACGACGATCCTCCCGTTTCTCGGGAAAAGGCGGACGGTGTTGTACAGGAGAACACCCACCAGCCTTCGGGTGTGAACCTTTATTTTCTTCCTGTAGACCCCAACGAATACGCCGAACAGAAATGCCGCCGCGAGGCTCAGGAGGTACGTCAAATCCATCAATGGTATTACCTCTTTCCACGTTTTGTTTCCGGCTACGAAAGAGGACCTGCCCGAGATGCGCAGATCCCCTCATCCCATTCTTATTTTTACGCGGTGATCTCCTTTTCCAATTTCTCTTCGGCTTTGTCTTCGGCCTTTTTTTTCGGTTCCGCGTCGGACGGCTCCGCCTTTTTTTTCGGTTGCTGTTGCTGACGAATGACGATGTTTTGGCCGTCCAGGCAGATACCGCTTTCGGAAAGCAGATTGTTTACAACATCTGCCACGTGTTCCGGCTGCATGATCTTGGATTGATCCTCATCGGGGGCCAAAATCCTCCGCAGTTCCGTCGCGCACCGTCCCGGCGAAATGCAGTACACCTTGATTCCGTATTCCGCCAGCTCATCGGACAGCGTTTGCGACATGCTGATCACGGCCGCTTTGGAGGAGGAGTACGCAAGCCATCCGGGCCGCGAGGACATTCCGGCCGTGGAGGCCACGTTCAGAATCTTCCCGCCGGTTTTCTTCATGTGCTTGACCACTTCCCGGGTGATAAAGAACAGGGAGTGGACGTTGATGAGATAGGTCTGCGTCCAATTATCGATCGTGGTTTCCAAAAGGGATTTGGGCTCGGCATAACCCGCCACGTTGAGCAGGTAATCGATCCGGCCGTAATCCCGGATCACCTGATCCACGATCTTTTGGATCTCCTCAAACCGCGTAACATCCACGCTGTATAAATCCACCCGCTTTTTCGGGTTCATCAGCCTCTTCGTCTCCTCCAGGCCCTTTTGACTGCGGGACAGGAGGACAAAATTCTGGAAATCTTCCCGTTCGCTCAGCTTGATAGCGATCGCGCGGCCAATTCCTCTGCTGGCGCCGGTGATCAGACAAGTCGACATTATTCTCCCCCCAGAATGTACTCTTTGTATATGATCTCCCCGATGGTCTGGTCGATGGGCATCGTGATTTTGATGTTGTATTCGGTGCCTCGCAAGACCTTGATCCGTTCACGGTTGTAGTGGAAATAGAGGCTGACATCCTCCGTGAACGATTTTCCGTCCCTGATCGCCTGTTCATGGGCCGCAAGCAGCTTTTTGGCATCAAACTTCTGTGGCAGCTGGATGTTGATCAACCGGTCTCGGTCCAGGTTCCTTTCGATATACTCCTTGCCTTCCAATACCGTAAACGGAATATCCAAACCGTATGTTGCATTCTGCTCCCCGGTGCGGATCAGGCGCTCAAATTCCTCCTGCGTCACGAAGGGGCGAACCGACTCATGAATCAACACGTTCTCTTGCGTCACGCGCTTGAGCGCTTTATATACAGACTCCTGCCGAGTTTTTCCACCCTCGATCACTTGAACCGGCTTGCTGAATTGGTAATTGCGGATCACTTCGCTTGTTTGTTCCATATAATTTCGCGGAGAAGGAACGATCACTTCAGAAATTTCTTCAATATTCTCCAATTTTTCCAACACATGAACGATAATCGGTTTGCCGCCAATGGGCAAAAACTGCTTCGGAACACTCGCTTTCATCCTGGTTCCAATTCCGCCGGACAACAGAATCATGCTGATTTGTTCCATTTCCTCTTCCCCGCTTTATAAAATGTGTTAAAAAATCAAGGAACGATGGATACCCCTTTTTGTTCGGAAATAAGTATTTCACATTCATTACAGTTTGTCAACAAACACCCCCTCCCTCCTCCCCCGGAAAATCCCTCAATCCCCGGCACTTCAGAGGATCGGAAGGAAAGGGGAGATCAGGGTGGTTGTAATTTAAATAATGATTGGGAATATACCTAATTTTATCAATTTCGTTTTCCGCCAAGTTTTTCACTGTCGGAAAAAGAATTGTCGTAACAACGGGTACGTGTTATCATAGGTACGACCGAGGGATTAACTGCCGCAGTGCAGAAGAGAGAAGTGATCCGCCATCGAGGAGAAACCGATTTTTTCGTTTCTGCTGGTTGTCCGAAACGAAGAAAAATATTTGGAAAACTTGTTGGAAGCGATCTTAAATCAGGACTTTCCCCGGGACCGGTATGAGATCATCGTGGTGGACGGGGAGTCCATAGACCGCAGTCCGGAGATCATCGAATCGTTCCGGAAGCGTCACCGGGACCGGATCCGCGTATATAAAAATCCGAAGAAAACATTGGCGACGGGATGGAACCTCGGCATCCAGCATGCCAATGGGGAGTACGTGATTCGCGTTGACGGACACAGCCGGATTCCCCGGGATTTTCTGTCCAGCACCTACCGGGTTGTGCAAAGGGTGCCCTCCGCCTCCTGCGTGGGCGGAATCGTGGAGACCGTTGGCACCGGCTTTTGGGGGGAAGTCAACGCTTATGTCTATTCCCACCCCTTCGGGGTCGGCAATTCCAAGTTTCGAACAACCAAAGCGGATTGGGAAGGATATGTGGATACCGTACCTTATGCGGCATATAAAAGGGAAATTTTCGACAAAGTGGGCTACTTCGACGAGACCCTGAAACGAAACGAAGACCTGGAGATGCATGCCCGGATCCGAAACCGTGGAGGAACCTTTTTCCTATCCACCTCCATTCGTTCCACTTATTTCGTGCGCAGCACCCTGTCCGCCTTCATCAAGAAATCCTTCAGCGACGGCAAATGGACCATGGTGGCCAGCAAAAGGGGAATCGGGGTGCTGAGATGGCGCCATCTCATTCCCTTTTTGGCCGTGCTGGTGGGACTGGTTTTGAGCATCGGATCCTTTTTCAGCGCTCTTGCCGGTTACACCTTGCTCGCGCTGATCGGCACCTATCTCATACTGCTGACGTACTCTTCCTGGGGCATTGTCAAAGAAAAAGGCTGGAAATACTTTTTCCCCTGCATGTTGAGTTTTTTCCTTCTCCATTTCAGCCGGGGTTTCGGTTCCGCCGCGAGCCTACTGAGCAAGCACTACTGGAGGAATCATGAAAGAGCTCCCCAAGAACTTGCCGACGCTTCCCGTTGATTCAGCCAAGATCCTTGAATATCGCGCTCGGTGCCAGAAACCGCGGTGGAAGGAAGATCTCTGGACCTGGTATGTTCTCAGGAGAATCTCCATCTACGTCACCCTATTGCTTCGCAGTACTCCGATAACCCCCAACGCAGTAACCTGGTTCAGCCTGCTCTTTTTCATCCTTACGGGCTGGCTCATGCTCTGGGCAGAGCCCTGGGCGATGTTGATGGCCGTCCTCGCCTACAACCTCGGCTATCTGTGCGACTGTGTCGACGGCGAACTGGCCCGACTCAGGGGGACCACCAGCAGGCAGGGAGTATTCATCGACACGCTGATCCGTGCCACAAGCATACCCATTTTGGCAGCCTTCTCCCTGACGATTCATGCCTTGACCGCGGAAACTCCCCTTGGCCTGTGGACCGCCTCGGGGATTTACCTTACAACCCTGGTTGCCACGATGGGCTTGGCCATTCCCCTCGCCTACAACTACACCGATCTCAAAAACGATGAAAGCGATCCGGTAAGCGACATGCGGACCACATCCTTCTTTTGGGAATGCGTCGCCTTTGTCACCGGGCTGCCCGGCTTCTTCGCCGCGCTCCCCCTGCTGCTCTGTCTGGAATACCTGTCGAATCTGCCTGTGACCGTCTGGTTTATCGCTGCCTTTCTCGTCCTGTGGGGAGTAAAGACAGCGTTTCGGTTATACCATGTGCTGAAGGCACTGAATTCGAATTGAGGGTTCAAGGAGTGTCGTAAAATGAAAGTAGTGATTCTCGCAGCCGGTGTGGGCAGCCGATTGCGGCCGGAAACGGAAGATAAACCGAAGGCGATGATTCGGGTTCAGGACAAACCCCTGGTGCAATATCAGGTGGAAAGCGTGTTGAAGGTCGGTTTCAAGGAAAAGGACATTCACATTCTCGGCGGCTACAAGATGGAACGGATTCGGGAGCACTTCGAGGGCACGGAGATCCAATTCATCTACAATCCCCACTTTGACACGATGAACAACATCTACTCCTTTTTGCTGACTGAATCGATCGGAGATGATTTGCTCCTGATCAACTCCGACGATTTTTACGACGAGCGCATGATCCCCCTTCTCCTGAACCACGAGGCCCCGACGGCTATCCTCGTGGACCAGCAAAAGGAGCTCACCGAAGAAGCCATGCGCGTCAAGCTTGAAGACGGCCGGCTGACGGAGATCAACAAAAAAATCCCGCTGAATGAAGCAAACGGGGAATACATCGGAATTTCGAAACTGGCGAAGGCCGATCTGGAAATTCTCTACCGCACGGCCCGGGAGATGATCGAGGCCGGTGACACCGATGCCTGGTACGAGAACGTATATGAGGCCTGCGTCAATGCCGTGAAAATCGCCGGCGTGGATACCCGCGGATACCCCTGGATCGAAATCGACGACTTCAACGATCTGGATACCGCCCGCAAAATGGCCGCAACCGTGTTGAAATAAAACGGAGTGATCCCATTGGCGAACAAAATTCGCATACCCATCCATCTGATCATTGAACACGGCGCCGTCTCCCGCCTTCCGAAAACCCCGATATACGAAGGGTTGAAGGATAAAAAGGTGTTTCTGATCTGCGGGAGCAACAATACCCACCAATTGGCCGAAATGATCCGAGACACCATCCGGCCCCAGGCGAGAGAGGTCCACATCCTGTCCTGCGAAAACAACACGCTGGACATCATCAACCGCTTGGAACGGAAGGTGTTGGAGGAAACCCCCGATTACATCTTCGGCATCGGCGGCGGAAAGGCCCTGGACGTGTCCAAGGTGGTGGGAACCCGGTGCAACGTGCCGGTGGTCCTGTTCCCCACGGCTGCTTCCAGTGACGCCATCTGCTCGCCGGTTGCCGTTATCAAAATGAGGAACAGGAGCACCAGCATCGGAGTCCGGATGCCCTTGGCGGTGGTAATCGATCTGGACATCCTGGCATCCTGTCCCCCCCGGCTGGTGTCCGCCGGAATCGGCGATCTTCTGTCCAACAAAACCGCCCTGTTCGATTGGCAACTAGCGCACCAGGCCGGCGTTGAAGAAATGAACACCTTCGCCGCCTTGATGGCCAAAAATGCGGTCGAGTCCTTCATGAACACCGTCAACCGGCGGGACCTGGACCGGTCCCGCCTGTTAAAGTCCGCCGCCGAATCGCTGATCATGAGCGGGATCGCCATGTCCGTGGCCGGTTCTAGCCGCCCCTGCAGCGGGTCGGAACATCTGATCAGCCATGCCCTGGACTTCCACTGCGGAGCCAAGGCCCTGCACGGAGAGCAAGTGGCCATCGGCGTCCTGATCTCCCAATATTTGCAGGGGAAACGGCAACAAGTGGAGGAGCTTCACCCCTATTACGAAAAGCTGGGACTGCCGACGCATTATGAGGATATCGGCTACACCAAGGAGGAAATGCGCCGGGCCATCCGTCTGGCTCCCTCCATGCGAAACCGGTACACCATCCTCGATGAATTCAACCTGACGGACAAAGAGATCGATTCCATTTTGGAAGAAGTCTTCCCCGAGGAAGCGAAAAACCGCTATCGCTCGATCGGTTCATCAGCGAAATAAGGAGTTCATCCGGAATGCTTGCAGAGATGATGAAGTACAAGGAATTGCTTTATTTTCTCGTCCACAAAGAGGTACGCATCAAATACCGCAACTCGTTCTTCGGCTTTTTCTGGTCTCTCTTGGAACCGCTGGGACTGATGGTGATCTACACGATTGTGTTTTCTCTTATTCTGGGAATCGATGGAAGAGGGGGGGAGAAGATTGAGCATTACCCCCTGTTCATCCTTTCCGGGCTCATTCCATGGACCTTTTTCAGCAACGCGGTGAGGGCGGGAACCAAAGCGCTTTCCAGCAACTCCTCCCTCATCAAAAAGGTGTACTTCCCCAGGGAGATCTTTCCGATCACCATCCTGCTTTCCAACCTGGTGAACTTTATCCCGGCCTTCGCCTTGATTCTCTTGGTCGCACTGGCCTTCGGCCATCCGATCCACTGGGACAAATTGGCCTTGCTTCCGGCCTTTTTGACGTTGCAGTCCGTCTTTACCCTGGCCTGCATGTTTCTGGTTTCCATGCTCAACGTATTCTACCGGGATGTGGAATTCATCACCAATCTTCTGATGCGGGCCTGGATGTACCTTTGCCCCATCATTTATCCGATCAGTTTCGTCATGAACAGCGACTCTCCTTTCGTCGAGCGGTTTGCCGATTTCTATCTGCTGAATCCCATGGCTGTCATGATTTCCCTGTATCACACCATTTTTTACGGGGATACTCAGGGAGTCGATATGAAGTGGATTTTTTACGCCATCATCATTACGATCGTCATCTTTTTCATCTCCTGGGGGGTCTTCAAGCGGCTCAATCGTAGAGTAGGGGAAGTGATTTGACCATGGATGCGATTGTGGTCAGGAATCTGACCAAACATTTCCGAAAAGCCTACGACAAGACGTTGAAGGGATACCTCATCTCTTTGACAAAGGGAGAAAAGCGATACACGGAGTTTACCGCCCTGAAAGACGTCTCCTTCTCCATCAGGCAGGGGGAATCCTTCGCCATCGTCGGCAATAACGGAGCGGGGAAAAGTACCCTGTTCAAAATTCTGAGCGGAATCATCTATCCCGACAAAGGAGAGGTGCAGGTCAACGGAAAAGTGGCCCCCCTCATCGAGCTCGGGGCGGGGTTGAGCCGGGACCTGTCAGGAGCCGAAAACATCCGCCTCAACTGCGCCATTTTCGGACTGAACAAGGATCAAATCCAAGAGGTTTATCCCAAGATCGTGGAGTTCTCGGAGCTTGAGGAGTTCATCAACACGCCGGTGAAATTCTACTCCTCGGGGATGAAGGCCCGCCTCGGCTTCTCCATCGCCATTCACATCGACGCGGACATCATCCTGATCGACGAAGTGCTCGCGGTGGGTGACAAGGATTTCAAGAAAAAATGCTACGCCAAAATGGAGGAGCTGCGGGATTCAGGGAAAACGCTCGTGATCGTGTCTCACAGCTTGTCTCCCCTGAAGAGCATCTGCGATCGGGGGCTGATTTTGGAGAAGGGACAAGTCAAGGACATCGGGGACATCGATGCCATCATCGACAAATACCAGAAGGAAGGAAAGAAAAAGAAGAAGAAAGGGGCGTGATCCCAGATTGAGCAATAAACGCACTTATACAATGGAGGATGTGAAGGAAACCTTTAAAAAGAAAGACGCATGGTGGACCGTGCTGTTGGTGGATCCCATCGCCGCGCGGCTGATTCTGCCGGTGGCCAACCGGACCAACATCACCCCCAACCAGCTGTCCATCGCGTCTTTTATTATAGGGATGACCGCCGCGCTCTGTTTTTACCTGGGCTGCTATCTGGCCCTGGTCATCGGGGCGCTTTTGTATCACATCAGTTTCATCATCGACTGCATGGACGGAAAAATCGCCCGGCTGAAGGGAACCGGGACCAGTTTTGGGATCCTTTTGGACATCAGCCTGGACCATGTCCGCGTTGCCCTTTGCGGCGTGGCTTTGGCCTTCGGCCAGTTCCGTCTCACCGGTGACGTGACATACCTTTACCTACTGACTCTGTTTTTGATCGCTTACTTTGCGCGTCACATCAACGCCCTTCACCTGTACAAACTGCGCCGGGAGATGCGAAAAAAGCTGCGGAAAGCCCGAAAGGAGCTGTATGAAACGGCGGAAGCCGCCGGAATCGTTCTGAAACCGGAAGAGAAGAAAGCGGAGGAAAGGGAAGAGGACGAGGAGTCCTCCGAGGATGGGCTCCAAGAAAAGGGTGGGCCAAAATCCCTCGCTCCCCTGGACATCCCGGTAAACTCCAGAGCCGATCTGCAACAGGCGTTTAAGTCCAAATTCACTACCTACATGAAAATCCGGGAGTTTTTGCTCGCGAAGCGGATCCGCATGCACCTCTTCAGCGGCATCGAATTCCAGATGTTCATCTTCATCGTTGCGCCGATCCTCGGGATCATCAAGGAAACGATCCTCGTCGGCTCTTTCCTCCTGTTCGCCTTTGAGGCGGCCATCATATATAAGATGTGGCTGAGCACCCAGGATTTCGAAAGGGAGCACAACAAAATTCTCAAGTCCAGGGAATCGATCGCGGCGACGCTGCCGAAAGATCCGAAAACGGAAGAGGCCGCCAGCCAACAGACCAAACAAACCGGTTGACGGTCCGTTTTAAACTGCGCGGGATATCGCCGTCAAAGAAGCGCAGGATGGGGCCGCTTCCCCTTCAACGGAGAGGAGATTGCGCCGTTGCCTTTTTAACAAGGTTGCGGCGCAATTTTTTCATCCGGCACCCTAGGCGGGGGCGGATCCCCCGCCGACGACACTCACCTTCGGGAGATACCATCACGTGACATTTTGCAGGCTATGTTTCAGTTTTTCCATCTCTTTTTTGAAGTCCAGGGTGCTGAGCCAAAGCTTATACAAGATGGCCAGCTCAAAGATGAGAAGCAGAACGGAGCTGATGATAACCATCTCTTCAATCAATCCGACAAGCGGCCCGATGATGAAAATGAACATTTGATACTCGATCCCGCTGAACAGATGAGGCCGGACCCGATATTTCTCCAACCAGTCTCTCACGCGAAGATAAAACCCGAACTTGGATTTGAAGTATTGATTCAGGTCCACAACCCTCGAATTTCTTTCCCCGACAGACTCCTCCTGCTCCTCGGACTGCTCCTGCTGAGTTTCACCGTAAATTTGCCTTAAGGTCTTCCGGACTTCCTTCTTCATTTTGGAACGAATCTTGAATATGTGGAGGGCGTTCATATACCGAGTCATGTCCAAAAAGACGATCAGAAAGGCCAAGTAGATGAACAAGGGTTCATTGGTTTTTAAAAACTGGCCCGTCATCAACGCCAAACTACACAAAGCGACCCGCGCCCGGTCAAGCATGTAATCCAGCCACATGCCGAACATGGTTCCGTTGCCTTTGAGCCGGGCGAGCTTTCCGTCAATGCAATCGAAGGTAAAGCTCAAATGAAACAGCAGGGCCCCGGCGATCAAAAAAACGGGGGTTCCCTGAAAAAAGCAGACGGCAGACAAAATCCCCAGTAGGAACGCAATCACCGTAATCTGATTCGGCGTGATATTGGTGTGGTTGGCGATGGGCAGCATAATCCGAGAAGCGATCGGATCCACCAGAAAAACGGTCCACCAGGCATCGCGTTTCTTGTAGGTCGATCGCACATCATCCATTGTGTACATGCATGACTCTCTCCCCGTCAAAAACGTCTAAAATTTAGTTTAGCACACTCAATGAATTCATACAAGTAAATCTAATTATTTATTTTTTATCTCCCTTTATGCGGACAATTTGTTTTCCATCATAAAAAATTTTATATTTTGTTTTCCAACAATACCCTTTCGTGTGCCTCCGCCGGATCGGGTTTCAGCCGCAGACCTTCAGACAGGTCCTCCGTCCATGAAACGGGATTTATTCCAGTTCCAGCTGTTTTTTGACCAGAGACCGTATCCGCTTCTTTTCTTCCTCGCTGACGATCAAATAGTAGATGCCGTTAATCTTTTGTCCGCGCCCCTTGATTTCCAAGGTGTCAACCTTCCGAATGGCGTTTCGGTAGTCATCTCCCAATTTTTTCATTTCATCAAAGGTGATGTTGGTCGTCACGCTGGATCCCAGGCTCTCCAATATGGTGCCCAGATTGGCCACGATCCCGGGCGATGCCGCCTTCTTGATCATCGACTTCAACACCTGGCGCTGGCGTTCATTTCTGCCCAAATCCCCGCGCGGATCCTCATAGCGCATGCGCGCATATTTCAAGGCCGTGTCGCCGTCCAGATGGATGCGCCCCTTCTCAAAGGTGTGTCCACCATACTGAAAGGCGAAAGGATTGTCCACCTCCACCCCTCCCAGCGCATCCACGATCCTCGCAAATCCCTGCATATTCACCTTTGCGTAGTAATCGACCGGGACATCGAGAAATTGTTCCACCGTCTCGATGGACATCTTCACCCCGCCGTAGGCATAGGCGTGGTTGATTTTGTCCTGGGTCCCGCGACCTACGATTTCGGTGCGCGTATCCCGCGGAATGTTGAAGAGCAGGGCGGACTCCTTCCGGGGATTGACCGCCATCACCATCATGGTATCGGAACGGCCGCGATCGCCCTTCCTTTCATCCACGCCCATAATCAAGATGCAGAAGGGCTTCTCCTTCTCGATGATTTCCTTGGCCTCCGTTTCGCCCGTGACGGGTTGATACATCCGATCGGCCGTCTTTTCGATCGATTTGTACAAATAAAACGCATACCCCCCGACGGCCCCGCCGGCGACGATCAACAGCGCGAGGAAAATTTTCAACCATTTCATGCTCAACGGCCCCTTTTCCAAACAGATCATCCAATCTTTACTCTATTCCTTGTCGCGAAGCAAAATCAAGTAGGAAAGCAAATCCTTCCTCGCCGGAAAGTCGCCGGTTTTCCATTGACGTTTATTGCTTTGCGGTCCGGACACCCCGCCTCCTCCTGGAAAAGAGCCAAGAGTCGGTTCCCGGTGACAACCTGTTCCGCGCATTCGATGATATCGCCCTAGCTCTTATATCCTCCCTTCACCTTTTAGACGTTGCAACTGCTCAAAAAAGTTGCACTTTCCTCCGTAAGATGGGTGGCGAAGGAAATAAACCGTTTTACGCAAACCGTTTTCCTTTTCAAGCCGGCGAAACACCTCCCCCGCCCTTTCGCCTGCTGCCAAGACCGTGTCGACGGACGGAAAGAGGTCGAAAAGGGCTATCAGGTAAGGAAGCCCGAAGGCCAATGTTTCCGCGACCAGCGCCGGGAGGCGGTTGCTCCGGGGATTGCCGGAACGGTGCGGATGGAAGGGAAGGACGTTCCACAAAAGGGGCGGATCCTCAAAATAGCGGTGAATCCCCTCCCAGATGATCGATGCGGACGCCTCCGAAACGGGAGGGCGGTCGGACGGAATGAAGTACCCCACCCCCGGACCCACGACGGTACCGGAGCACGCCAGCCGCTCGCCGGAAGGAAGGGTTCCCCGGGCGGCGATCGCTTCGCTGGTAAAGGGGATTCCGGTGAGCGCGCATCCTCTGTGGCCGGGATCCCGTCCCACCAGCAGTACGCGGGGGCGCCGGCGCCTCATGAGGGTGAGATAGAGGCGCAGATTCTCCCGCCGGCGGGGATCCGAGTAGGGATTTCGCAGTTTGTCCTGATACGGACCGGGCACGCGAAACCCGGCCAGCCTCGCCACAAACAGCGACACGGGATCTTCAAAAGCCATGACCGCCACCTCCTGCCGCCGTCCATTCCGCCTCTTCGGCGGCCAAACATTTTTCGACGGATTCCCTGAGGCATCCATTTTTGCCCTCACAATTGGTATATTTATAATTATCCGCAGGTTGGTGCGGGAAAAAGCACCCACAAGCTCTTGCCGACAAATACCGGATGGGAGGGTCACCCGTGATCGCCGGCATCCTGTTGGTCCTTCTCGGCCTGATCTTTATCTATGTTTTGCTGGCCAAAGCAGGGATTTTCCAAAAAGTGGGGGATTTTGTGATCAGGTTCTTCAATTCTTTCAAACAATAACGAAGGAGCGATGCCCTTGAACAACGCCGAAAACGTTCAACACCCCGCACTCCCGGACCGTCCCAACCGGTCCTTCCGGGTCGGCGCAGCCGCGGTGGGAGTGGCCTTGATCCTGATTGTGATCCTCGCCTTTCTGATGCTTGCCCGAATCGAACCGGGATTCGCCGGAGTGGTGTACAGCCCCAGCGGTGGTGTGGAGGAGGACGTGCTGAACCAGGGGTGGCACGTCATCGCCCCCTTCAAGCGGGTGACGGAATATCCCGTGTCGACGGAGACCGTCTATCTTTCGAAGGATGGCGACGATGAGGACAACAGCTTCGACATCTCCACCAAGGACGGAAAAAATGTGAATGTGGACGTGGTCTACTCGTACCACATGGACCCGGAAAAGCTTCCCGGCATCTTCACCAAGTTTCGGGGGCAGGAAAGCGATCTGATCGAAGCCGGCTTCATGAAGGACCGGCTGAAGGAAGCGATTCAGGAGATCACCACGCAGTACGACGTGATGGAAGTCTACGGGGAGAAGCGCTCGGAGCTAAACCGGAAGGTGTTTGAAAAGTTCCGGGATTCCCTCAAGCCCCACGGGATCATCGTGGAAACCTTCAACTTCTCCGCCATCCGGCCGGATAAGGAATCCCTGAAAGCGATCCAGGAAAAGGTAAATGCCAAGCAGCGCCTGGAGACCCTGAAGGTGCAGCGGGAACAGGCCAAGGTCCAGGCGGAAAAGATGAAGATCGAAGCCCAAGGAAAGGCCGAGGCCAAAGTGATCGAAGCGAAGGCCCAGGCGGAAGCCAACCGGATCCTCCGCGCCTCCCTCAGCCCGGTTCTCGTCCAGTACGAAACCGTGAAGCGCTGGAACGGCCAACTCCCCATGATGACCGGCGGAAATGCCATGCTCAACCTGCCCTCCAACTGGTTCGTTTCTTCTTCGGAATCGAAGGGCAAGTGAAGGTAAAGCCGGACCCAAGGTCCGGCGGGGGCTTTTTCCTTCCTGTATCCGTCCCGCAAGGGGCGGGGAAGCGTCCAACCCGGAACAGAAGGCACCGCCTATGGAGGCGGTGCCTTTTCATGCCGTCATTTCATCCTTTGCACAATTCCCAGCAGCAGAAAAGAGAGGAAGACGACAGCCATCACCCAGGAGGCGGCCAGGTCCATGCGCCCCGTCTCCACGGCGATGTAAATGGCCGTCGGAACCGTTTGCGTCTCCCCGGGAATGTTGCCCGCCACCATCAAGGTGGCGCCGAATTCCCCGATTCCCCTCGCAAACCCCAGTACCGTTCCCGTCAACAAAAAGCGCCAGGACAACGGAAGGGTGACGTGCCGGAAGACTTGCCCTTCCCCCGCCCCCATCGCCCGGGCCGCATCCTCCAGATCCCGATCGACGGACTCAAATCCCGCTTTGAAGGTCTGATACATCAAGGGAAACGCAACCACCGCCGCAGCGACCACCGCCGCCCACCAGGTAAAGATCACCGGTTGATGCAACAGCCACTCGACAAACCGTCCGACGGGTCCGTTTCGTCCCAGAAGCACGAGCAGGCCGAAACCGACGACGGTGGGCGGCAGGACGAGGGGGAGCATCAAAAGGGTCTCCAGGATCGTTTTCCCCGGAAACGACCGGTCTTTCAGCCACCAGGCGAAGGCCGTCGCGGCCGCGAAGGCGATCAGGCTGGCGGTCACGTTCACTTTGAAGGACAGGAGAATCGGATTCCAGAAATCGGTGGAAATCATTTTGAGGACGGTGCCGCAACTCCTTTAAACCCGTACTTTTCGAATATGGACCGGGCCTCCTCCCCCTGCAGCCAGCGATAAAGGGCCTGCGCTTCCGACGGGTGTTTCGTCCCCTTGACCACCCCGAGGGGATACACGATCCGTCTGTGGCTTTCGGGAGGAATCTCCGCGATGACCGAAACTCCGCCGTGCCGGCTGTCCGTCCGGTAAACGATGCCCGCATCCGCATTTCCCGTCTTCACGTAGGCCAACACCTGCCGGACGTCCCCCGCGAAAACCAGTTTCCGCCGCAACTTCTCCCACAGGCCGAAGTGCGCAAGCGCCTCCCGGGCGTATGTTCCCGCCGGGACCGTTTCCGGATGGCCGATGGCGATCCGCTTCGTCCGGTGCGAGGCCAAATCGGCCAAGCCCTTCAAGGACGTGCCCTCGGGCGCGATCAGAACCAGTTCGTTTTCGAGAAGTTCGACATGAAACCGGGAATCGATCCGATTCTTTCCGACCAGTTCCTCCATCTCCCCGGTTCCCGCGGACAGGAACAGGTCGGCGGGCGCCCCCCTTTCGATCTGCTGTTTCAGCCGGCCGGAGGAGGCGAAGGTCGGAACGAGCCGGACGCCCGGATGGTCGGATTCGTACCGGGCTTGAATCTCCCGGACCGCATCCGTCAAACTGGCCGCCGCCAGCACGTAAATTCGAACCTCATCGGCGCGCCCCTCCGTCGTCCCGACGGAACAGGCGGAGGAAAAAAGCAGGGAAAAGGAACAGAGCAGCGCCGCGATCCGTCGGAATCCGAGCATCCCCCGCCTCCCCTCACCCGCCGATATAGGACATTTCCACTTTCCTGCGATGGCGAAGCTCCGCATCATGAAGCCGCTCCTCCGAATACCGGTCCCGCCGGCGATTCCACACCCGCCGAATGCGCTCCTCGATCTCCTCATCGCTCTCCCCGGCCCGCAGCGGCCCCCGCAGGTCATACCCCTCGGAGGCGAACAGGCAGGTGTACAACTGACCGTCCGCGGACAGCCGCGCCCGGGTGCAGGTGGAACAGAAGGAATCGGTCACCGAGGAGATCACCCCGATCTCCTCGTCGCTTCCCCGGAAGCGGTAACGGGAGGCGACTTCGCCGTAATGGGTCGGGTTCACCGGTTCCAGGGGCATCTCCCGATGGATCCGCTCGAGGATCTCCCGCTTGGAAACCACCTGCTCCAAATTCCACCCGTTGTTGTTGCCCACATCCATGAATTCGATGAAGCGCAGGATGTGACCCGTACCGCGAAAGTGGCGGACCATGGGCAGAATCTGTCCGTCGTTGACCCCCTTTTGGACCACCATGTTGATCTTCACCTTGAGACCGGCCCTCGCCGCCGCTTCGATGCCTTCCAACACGGGGCGGACAGCGGACCGGCCCCCGTTCATTCGGGCGAAGATGTCATCGTCGATCGCATCCAGGCTGACATTGACCCGCTTGAGCCCCGCCTCCCGAAGAGCCCCGGCGAATCGTGCCAGCAGGGTCCCGTTGGTCGTCAGGGCGATGTCCCGTATCCCCTCCACCCCGGAAATCATCCGGATCAAATCGGGCAGATCCCGCCGAAGCAGGGGCTCACCCCCGGTAATCCGGACCTTCTCCACGCCCAGTCCGGAGAAGATCCGCACCAAGCGGGTGATCTCCTCAAAACGGAGGATCTTTTCCCTGGGCAAAAAGGGATAATCGGGACCAAACACTTCTTCAGGCATGCAGTACCGGCAACGAAAATTGCAGCGGTCCGTCACGGAAATGCGCAAATCCCGAAGCGGACGGCCAAGGGCGTCTTTGATCCCCGTCATTTTTTTCACGCTCCCCCATTTTTACCGCATTTCCCGCCATGACCGCCGACCACAGCGCCCGTCGACAGGGTTGAAAAGCGAAAGATTGAAAGGGAACAGGCAACATCTCGATCGGTGAACCCTTGGCGACTTGACGGATGTTTCTCCAGGTCATGCGGATCTTTGCTGTCTCCGACAGCCGATCGCAACTCTCTTTTCAGTATATCACAGGAGGCCTCGAGACCCCGGTCCACGGGATCGCTCATTCCTGCGAAGGAAAGGCGAGAAGCCGAAGGCTTTCGTAGGCCTGCGGGGTGTCCACATCCATGACGACCCCGGGATCCTCCACGGGAAGAAGGGTCCGGTTCCGCACGTGGCAAAGCAATCCCCTTGCCCCCGTATCTCCCCTCAGTCGGACCCAATCGATCCTCCGGCAATTCCCGAGAAAAACCGGATGCCCCGGAACTCCGCGAAAGGACGGGCGGACCACCGCGGGCTCCGAGGAATCCCCCAGCCGGAGCCTGGATATGCCCTCTTCGGCAATGCGGCGAATCGTCTCGCCCTCGAGCAGGGGCAAATCCCCCAAAAAGATCATCGACGAATGGCCCTTCCCGGATCTCACCCCGGCCAGAAGCGAACTGCTCTGCCCGGAGGAGTAACGGCGGTTGACGACCCAGCGGAAGCGTCCGTCTTCGATCCGGATCGCGCTTTGGATCTCCGCCGCGCGGTAACCGATGACGGCGATCACTTCCGAAAAGGGGTGGTCCAGCACCTTGCGGATCACCGCCTGGAGCAGCGGGACACCTCCCCAGTCGAGGAGCTGCTTCGGCCTTCCCATCCGGGAAGACGTCCCCGCCGCAAGGATGACGGCAAACACGCCCGTTTCCATGCCCAACACCCTCTCGGCCTCACAGGGGCTGATGGATGCTGTCCCGGCTGCGCTCCCGCAGAAAGCCGCCCTTATGGCCGCTGCGAAAGGCCAACACCTCGGCCAAGATGCTGACCGCCACTTCCTCCGGAGTTTCGGCGCCGATGTCGAGACCGACCGGACTGTACATCCGGGACAGCTGCTCCTTTTCGAAGCGGACCCCTTCCTTTTCGAGGGCCTCCAGCATCCGCTCCCGGCGGGACCTGGGTCCGAGCACACCCACGTAGGGAGCGGGCGAATTCAAGGCGAAGCGGATGGCGGCCCGATCCCGCTCCAGGTGGTGATTCATCACCAATACAAACGTCCGCCGCCCAACCGTCACCTTTTCCTCCCACGAATGGCGATCGGCCAGGATGATCCGGCTTCCCGGAAAGCGCTCCCCGGTGGCGTACGCCGGCCTCGGATCCACCACCGTCGTGCGGAATCCCAGCTCCAGGGCAAACTTGGCCACGGGAACGGCATCGTGGCCGGCGCCGAAAATCATCAGCTCGAAGGGAGGGAGGTTGATGTCGAAAAACACCTGCACCTGTTCTCCTCCGGGCAGGGAAACGGGACAGGTTTCCGAACGCGGGTACAAGGTGGCCAGTTTTTCCCGGGCCCGTTCGATCACCAACCGGTTCAGGGAGGGGTCCCCCAGATCTCCCATGGGCTCCCCCTCCTCGGGGATGAAGAGGCGGGCGCCCGCCTGAAGATCCGGCGAAGAGGATTCCAGAAGGCGGGCGAGCACCGCGGCCCGCCCCTCCCTGAGACAGCGGAGCCACGATTCATAGAGCTCCTTTTCCCTTTGCCCGCTCACGAGGATTCCTCCCTTCCCTCAAGCCCTTCCGCTTTCCGCGCCTCGCGAAGGGTGCGCGGGACATCCGTGTCCGGAACCGGCTCGATCCAGATGTCGACGGTTCCCGGACAACCCAACCCCAGCCCCCAAACCAGTTCCTCGTCCAACTCGTAGCTCTTGAGGACGGGTCGCCCGTCGGCCATCACCTTTTTCGCCACCTCCGCCACATCCGGTTCCAGGCAACCGCCGGAAATTACGCCGACGGTGTTTCCTTCCTCATCGATCAGCAGTTTGGCGCCCTCTCGGCGATAAGCGGACCCCTTCACGCGGACGACGGTGGCCAATGCCACCTTCCGGCCCGCCCGCTTCGCTTCCTCCATCGCCCGGGCAATGTCCCGATTCTCCTTCACGTCCGTCACCTCCGGAAGGAAATGCGTTTGGCCAGTTTTCGGAAGGAAGGGGGATCGCAAGCCTCCGAAAAGATATCGATGTATGGAAGCGCCGCCTTCATCCCTTCCGCCTCCGGACGGTAGCCCCGGAGGGAGAGGAGCGGATTGAGCCAGACCACCCCGGCGGACCGGCGGCGAAGCTCGGCCATCGAGCGGGACAGCCGGTCCGGCCCCCCGGCGTCCAGGCCGTCGCTTGCGATGATCACCAGGCTGTCCCTGCCCAGCATGCGTCCCCCGTGTTCCCTCAAAAAGCGTTCCAGCGATTCGCCGATGCGCGTGCCTCCGTCCCACTCCGTTCCCAAACCCGTCAGTGGGGGCAGCCGCCCCTTCGCGTCCCTGCGGAGCTCGTCGGTGACGCGGCGGATATCCGTCGAAAAGAGAAAGACTTCGACGCGGCGGGCCTTTCGGGTAAGGGCGTAGGCGAATTGGAGAAAACGTCCGGCAAAGGGAGCCATCGACCGGCTGCCGTCGCAGAAAAGGATGAACCGGGCCTGGCGGCGGCGATAGCCCGACCAGGCCGGAAGGGCCAACTCCCCTCCCGAGGTGGCGCTTTCGCGAAACACCCGGCGGAAATGGAGGCGGCTTCCCCGCCGCATCGGCTTCAGCCGGCGGCTTCGCCGAATCCGGATCCGGGAAACCAGAGCGGCGGCCGCCTCCATCATTTCCTCCAGTCCGTCCGCGGGGATTTCGGCGGTCGATCGCCCGGACAGACGGGCGGCGCTGTAGCGGGCCACCCGCGCGAGGGGAACATCCCACTTCTCCCCCTCCCCTGCCGGATGCCCCTTCCCGTCTCCTCTCCGGGAACCCTCCTCCGCCCTTCCGGAATGCGGAAACCCTTCCGTCCCGGTCCGCTCCGATCCCGCGAATTTCCCTTCCGCCCGGACGGCTTTTCCCCCTTCCCGGCGGGAAGGCCGTCCGTCCGGCGGAACCTTCCTTTCCCCTTCTTCTTCCGCCGCCCCCGCTTCCGGGATGAGCTGGATGGAACGTCCGCCCGCATCCGATTCCGCCGCCAGGAGAAACCGTTCAAAAAGGGTGTCGAACAGCGCCTGTTCCTCCCGGCTGGAACACAACACAAGGCGCAGGGCCGAAGCGAACTCCTCCCGGTCCCCGATATCGACCGCCTCGAGGGCGCGAAACATGTCGATCTCCTCGCCGGGACCGATGGAAAAGCCCCGGGAGCGGAGAGCCCGGCACAGCCGGAGCAGATGATCGACAAGGTTGGGGGGTGCAGAAGAAGATCGGATCATGGACGGACGCTCCTTTCGATAGACCCTCACGGCACCGGCGACGCCCTCCTCATGTCCCCGTTCCGGCGTCCCGAAGCAGGTTCCCCTTTTCCAGCTCCCCCTCGAGGGCCTCCCAATCTTCCTGATCCTTCACGAGACAACCGAGGGTTTCCCGGATGGAATCCCTGTCCAGCTCCCCCCGGTGCAAGGCCATCAGCGCCTGGGCCCAATCCAGGCTTTCGGCGACTCCGGGCACCTTGTGGAGGGCCATCGTCCGAATCCGGGCCATCACGCGGGCGATTTGTTCCGCCAGCCTCCGCCGGATTCCCGGAAGTCTCGCCTCCAATATCCGGACTTCCTTCTCCGGGTCGGGGTAGGGGATCCACAGGTAGAGGCAGCGGCGGCGCAGGGCATCGCTCAATTCGCGGGTCCGGTTGGAGGTGAGGACCACATAGGGCTTGTGCTCGGCCCGAATCGTCCCCAATTCCGGAATGGTCACCTGAAACTCCCCGAGAATCTCCAGCAGAAACGCCTCAAATTCCTCGTCCGCCCGGTCCACCTCGTCGATCAGAAGGACCGGTGACGCCTCCTCGTCGGAGATGGCCTCCAGAAGGGGCCTGCGGAGCAAAAAGGAGGGGCTGAAAATCTCCTTTTCCCTCTCTTCGACCGTCGCGCCGCTGTTTTCCGTGAGGCGGATGTGCAGCATCTGTTTCGGATAGTTCCACTCGTACAAAGCCGTGTGCACATCCAGTCCCTCGTAACACTGCAGCCTCACCAGCCGGGTGTCGAGCACCGCGGCCAACACCTTGGCGATTTCCGTCTTTCCCACCCCGGCCGGACCTTCCACCAGCAAGGGTTTACCGAGGGTGCTCACCAGATGAAGGGCGGTCACCAGGGGACGGTCGGCGATGTACCCCTGCTCGCGAAAAGCCTTCTCGATGGACTGAATGCGATCCAGTATGTTCCGGCACCCCCTTTGGACAATACAGGGAAAGAAAAGGCCGGGACCGGCACGACGTGCCCGCACCCGACCTTTCGGCCCTCTTGCGTTGCGGTCAAAACCGAACGGCTAGCCCAGCAGCTTTCGCAGCGCCCGCGCGGTATACACCTGAACCAGATGGCGGCGGTAGTCGCTCGAGGCAAACAGATCCCCGTTCATCTCCCTGCCTTCCGCCGCCCGGGCGGCCGCCTCGCGGATCGCCTCCTCCGTCGGCTTTTTCCCCAGCAGGGCCTGCTCCGCCGCCTCCGCCCGGTAAGCCGTGTCGGAGGCGCCGGTGATGCCGATCCGGGCATAGTTCACCGTCCCGTCCGCCCCGGTGCCCAGTGCGGCCGCAACGCCCACCACGGCGTATCCCGAAGCAGGATGGGGGTATTTCACATAGGTGCTTTTCACTCCTTCCGGCGGGATGGAGAAGGAGACCGACGTCAGGAGGCCGTCTTCGGGAAGGGCCGTAACCAGCGGGCCGAGGAAGAACCCGTCGGCGCCGAAGGTTTGCTTCCCGTCCGGGCTCTGCACCTCCAATTCCGCCTCCAGGGCGACGGCGACCGCCGGCAGGTCGGAGGCGGGGTCGGCGTGGGCCAGATTCCCTCCCACGGTCCCCCTGTTGCGCACCTGAAGATCCCCGATCTGAGACGCCGCCTCGGCCAGGACGGCAAGGTGCTCCCGAACGAGGGGATCGCCGGCCACTTGGCGGTGGGTGGTGAGGGCTCCGACCACCAGGCGGTCTCCTTCCCTGCGAATCCCCCGGAGCTCCCGGATCTGGCCGATGTCGATCAGCTTCCCGGGGGATGTCAGCCGAATCTTCATCATGGGCAGGAGGCTGTGCCCTCCGGCCAGGAGCTTCCCCTCCCCGTCCGCCTCCTTGAGCAGCCTGAGGGCTTCTTCCACCGAACCGGCCCGCGCGTATTCAAAGGTGCTGGGAATCACGCGTCTCCCCTCCCCTTCTGCATCGCTTTCCACACCTTCTCCGGCGTCAGGGGCATATCCAAATCCTTCACGCCAAAGGGTTTCAGGGCGTCCACCACCGCGTTCACCACGGCGGGGGTGGAGGCGATGGTTCCCGTTTCCCCGATTCCCTTCACCCCGAGAGGGTTGACGGGAGAGGGCGTCTCGGTAAACGCCGTCTCGAAGTTGGGGAAGAAACGGGCCTTCGGCATGGCATAATCCATGAAGGTTCCGGAGATCAACTGCCCCTGTTCGTCATAAACCGCTCCTTCCCAGAGCGCCTGTCCGATCCCCTGCACGATTCCGCCGTGGACCTGCCCCTCGGCGACGACCGGGTTGATCACCGGTCCGGGGTCGTCGACGGCCACATACCGCTTCAGCTCCACCTCGCCGGTCTCTCCGTCCACTTCCACCACGCAGATGTGGGTGCCGAAGGGATAGACGAAATTGCTGGGATCGTAGAAGGCCTGAGCTTCCAGGGCGGGCTCCACACCCTCCGGCAGGTCCCAGGCGAGATAGGCCTTAAGGGTGACGTCCTGGAAGCTGATCTTTCTGTCCGGAACCCCCTTCACCTGGAACGCGCCCCCTTCGAATTCCAGATCGGCTTCGGAGGCCTCCAGGGCGTGGGAGGCGATTTTTTTCGCCTTTTCCAGGACCCGGTCGCAGGCGATGGCGATGGCGCTGCCGGCCACCGGCGTGGTCCGGGATCCGTAGGTGCCCCAGCCCATGGAGATCCGGTTGGTGTCCCCGTGAATGATTTCCACGTCTTCAAAGGGAACGCCGAGCTTCTGGGACACGATCTGGGCGAAGGTGGTCTCCTCCCCTTGTCCGTGGGGGGACGCGCCGGTGAAGACGGAGACTTTGCCCGAGGGATGGACGCGGACCGTGGCGCTTTCCCAAAGCCCCCCCTGGAAGCCGACGGCGCCGGCCACCTTCGAGGGGCCCAGCCCGCAGATCTCCACATAGGTGGAGAAGCCGATTCCCAGGTAGCGCCCCTGTTTGCGCGCTTCCTCCTGCTCCTTGCGGAACGCATCGTAGTCGATCATCTCCAGCGCCTTGTCCAGCGCCCGGTGATAGTTTCCGGAGTCGTACTGGAGTCCCAGGGCGTTGTCATAGGGGAACTCCTCCGCCCGGATCAGATTTTTCCGCCGCACCTCCACCGGATCCATGCCGATCTCGTCGGCGAACAGATCGACCATCCGCTCGATCTGATAGGTGGCTTCCGGCCGACCGGCCCCGCGGTAGGCGTCCGTCGGGGTGGTGTTGGTCATCACCCCGATCACTTCCACCCCCACCTGGGAAATCTTGTAGGGCCCCTGAACGATCAGTCCGTGCAAAATGGTCGGAACCCCCGGCGCCGCCGTCGACAAATACGCCCCCATGTTCGCCGTGTTTCTGATCCGGAGCGCGGTCAGGGTCCCGTCCCGCCTGCCGGCCAGCTCCACGTCGAGGATCATGTCCCGGCCGTGGGTGGTGGCCATGAAATTCTCCCGCCGCTCCTCCGTCCACTTCACCGGGCGGCGCAGATCCCGGGCCACGTAACCGGCCAGGGCCTCGTCGGGGTAGACGGGAATCTTGCAGCCGAAACCGCCCCCCACGTCGGGTGCCACCACCTGCAGCTTCGACTCGGGAATCCCCAACACGCCGGAGAGGATGAACCGGTGAATGTGCGGGTTCTGGGAGGTGCACCAGATGGTCATCTCCCCGGTGGAGGGGTTATACTTGGCCACCGCCGCCCGGGTCTCCATCGGGTTGGGGATCAGGCGCTGCTGGCGGAAGCGCTTCCGGATCACCACCTCCGCGTTTTCGAAGACCTCGTCGGGCACCTCTCCCGCCTTCCAGCGGAAGGCGATATTGTTCGGCACGTCCTCGTGAAGCTGCGGCGCTCCCTCCTTCATCGCCTCCTCCTGGTCGACCACCGCCGGAAGCTCCTCGTATTCCACCTCGATCAGCTCCAGGGCGTCCCGGGCGGTATAGCGGTCCTCCGCCACCACCAGGGCGACGCCGTCCCCCACGTAACGCACCTTGTCGACGGCCAAGGCGTGGTGAGGAGGCGTTTTGATGTCGGAGTCCGGCACCAACCACGCCGTGGGAATGGTGCCCATCTTCCCTTCCAGATCCTTGCCGGTGTAGACGGCCACCACCCCGGGCGCCCGGCGGGCAGCGGAAACGTCAATCCGCTTGATGCGGGCGTGGGCGTGGGGACTGCGCAGAACCGCCATGTACACCATGCCCGGCAGTTGGATGTCGTCGGTGAAATTCCCCTGTCCGGTGATCAGGCGGGGATCCTCCCGCCGTTTGAGCGGAGTGCCAAACACATTCGGCATCGTCAGCGTCCCCCCTCTGTTCCGCCGTCACTGCCGGCAGCGGCCGCTTCCCGCCGCCCTTCCTCCTCGGCCAGGCGCGCGGCCGCATATTGCACGGCGCGGACGATATTCTGGTAACCGGTGCAGCGGCAGATCACCCCTTCCAACCCTTCCCGGATCTCCTGCTCCGTCGGGTTGGGGTTTTGCTTCAAGAGCTCCACCGCCGTCATCATGACCCCCGGCGTACAGAATCCGCACTGCAGTCCGTGCTTTTCCCAGAATCCCTCCTGAACGGGATGCAGGTTCTCCAGGTCGCCCAGCCCTTCCACCGTGGTCACCTCTGAGCCGTCGGCCTGAACCGCGAGGACGGTGCAGGATTTGACCGCCTCCCCGTTCAACAGGACCGTGCAGGCCCCGCACTGGCTGGTGTCGCAGCCGATGTGGGTGCCGACGAGGCCCAGCTGATCTCTGAGAAAGTGGGCCAACAACATCCGGGGCTCCACTTCCGCGCTCCTCCGGACGCCGTTGACCGTGATGGTCACGTTCACCTTGCCGGTTTCCAAAAAGCCCACCTCCCAAAAGACTTTGGCTACCTGTCCACCGGGTGTCGTTGAATTTCCTTTTCCACCGCCTTGAAGAACTGTCCGAGGATCAGCTTGGCCACGCTGGCCATGATCCGCTGTCCGACGGACGCCAACACGCCCGTCACCTGAGCTTCCGCGTCGCAGACGAGAAGCGTCCCACGCTCCGCTTCTTCGAGGCGAATCCGGGCGTCTCCCCGGATCTCGCCGGGTTTTCCCTTACCGCTCATGGTGAGGCGGTAGGATTCCGGCTCCTTCAGCTCGGACAGCTTTACCTCCCCTGTAAACACGCCCTTGACGGGCCCCACGTTCAGCCCCAGTTCCGCGTCATACGCGCCTTCCGACACTCCCTCCAGCTTCCGGCAACCCGGCAGGGAGCGCCGCAATACCTGCTCATCCTGAAGAGACGACCAGACCACTTCCCGCGGAGCTGAAAAGGTGTGCCGAAACTCCAGCTTCAAATCATCCCCCCCTCGCGCCAACGGATGAAAAAAAGCCTTTGAAGCCTCATCGTGTTGCACCCAGTTATCCATGCAAAATGTGTACCAATCCGTCCTCCCGCCATTCTGCCGGGAAACCGCCTCTCGCGGCTGTTTCACAAACTGTTCCGAAAATTGTTTCGGTGTTTCGTTTTGGTACAATCCCTCGAACACTGAGATCCCCTCTACTTCGCCGAAGCCGACCGGATCGGCGCCTTGGACGAATCGCCCCTTCCGGGTCTTCAGGAGAAGCGGAGACATGAAGGTCTTACTCCTTTTCGCTGCCCCTGACTGCCCGTCAAAAAAAAGGGGAACAAGAAAAATGACGTTGAACGTCGCCGTTCCATCACGCATCCACTCCACTAAACGGAAGGGTTGCCATGAATATCGATTTGACTGTGCTCATGTTGACAGCGACCGTCGTGATCATACCGCTGTTCATCTCCTACCGTCAGCACCTCGGCCTGGAAAAAGACATCCTGTGGTCCACCCTTCGGGGATCGGCACAGCTTCTTGCGATGGGCTACCTGATCGCCTGGATCTTTTCCATCGAAACGGGATGGCTTTTGGCGGGACTGCTGCTTTTGATCATCACCATCGCCTCCCGCACCGCATCCAAGCGCGGCAAGTGGCTCAAAAAACCCTTCGCGATCGCCTTCGTTTCCATTTTTCTGGGCCAGGCCGTCTCCCTCTCCGTTTGGCTGCTCTTCGGCGTCGTTCCCTTCCAGGCGCAGTACATTCTGCCGATGAGCGGGATGATCATCGGAAACGTGATGGTCATCGCCGGGCTCTCCTTCGAACGGCTTTTCCGGGAATTCCAGCAAACAAAAGATCAGGTCATGGGGAAGCTGGCCCTCGGCGCCACGATCCGCCAGGCCAGCCAAGACCTGATCGAAACGACGGTGAAAGCCGCCCTGATTCCCAGCATCGACTCCTTCAAAACCATCGGCGTGGTTCACCTGCCCGGAATGATGACGGGCATGATCATCGCCGGCACCTCCCCGATCATCGCCGTCAAGTATCAAATCGTGATCCTGCTCAGCTTGATGGCCTCTTCGGTGACCTCCGCCTTGACGGTCAGCTTTCTCAGTTACACGCGCTTGTTTAAAACATCGATGTTCTAATCGCTGCGGGAAAATCAAATCCCGACGGTCAGCCCCTCGCGGCTGAAGGTCGGGATTTTACAACGGATATACGGCAGCGGTTGCTCGCCAGAAATATCCCCCCTGAACGGCGAGGGTGTGGTAATATTAAAATGAACGGGAAAGATTTTTGAAGGGCCCGTTTCACACGGTCCGAACCCATCGCGTTTCGGATGACCTTCCAGTTGACTGATCCCCTTCCGTCCCCCCGCATATGTGCAGAAAATCGACCAGCGGAGAATCACTCGTCTGTTGGTGAAAAAGGAAAACAACGTGAGCACCCCAAAGAACTTAGGAATCCCCGGGGCTAATGCCGTGAAAACGTCGAAAATTCTTAAAGGAAAAAGCGAAGGAACCTATATACTTAGAATTTCAGTAAGAAAGGAAACTGTGGGATGTCAGAACTGCAAGTGGAAAAACAACGTGTGAGATGGTGGAGTAGATATTGGATTAAAAAAATTGTTAGGCATCCTCTCTTCTCAAATACCGTCATCGTGATGATTTTGCTTAACGCCATTCTTGTTGGCTTAGAGACCTATCCTCAAATAGCAAATAAACATCATACGTTGTTTTATATAATGGACCAATGTATACTCGCTGTATTTACAATCGAATTGGGACTCCGCCTCTTGTCGGAAAAGCCGTTTTATCGGTTCTTTCAGGACCCCTGGAACGTCTTTGACTTCTTTCTAGTGGTTAGTGGATATGTCTTTGTCAGTGCTCATTTTATGACTGTGTTTCGAGTCTTACGTATTATCCGCGTTCTAAGAGCAATCTCTACCATTCCTTCGTTACGCCGCTTAGTAGAAGCTCTCATCTTGACGATCCCAACCTTAGGCAATATTTCGTTATTACTCGGATTATTCTTTTACATATTTGCTGTAACGGGTACAATTCTATTTGCTAACGCTTCTCCAGAGTATTTTGGTTCGCTCCATCAATCTTTCCTCACTCTCTTTCAAATGGTTACGCTGGAGGCTTGGGCGAGTGACATTATGCGGCCCTTACTGGAGAAGGTACCATGGGCTTGGATCTATTTTGTGTTATTTATCATGATGGGTACCTTTGTCATTTTAAATTTGTTTGTGGGAATTATTGTCAATAAAGTAGAAAACATAGAAGATACGAAGGTAGATGATCTGTACCGAGAAGTTCATCTATTGCGTTTAGAGATCGCTGAGTTAAAAAAACTGATTCACCAGGCTAAAGAATGACAATTAGACTAAAGTATAGACAAAGGTGTGAGGCTGATCCTGCATATTATGATAAGAGCGTTTGATTACACATGATTTTCCCCTACATGCCAATAAAGAAAGCCAGGCAGGGAACATCCCCGCCCGGCTTTTTTGTGCCATTGGTCTCTGATCTTGGCCCCGAATCCAATTTTACTGCCTACATGCTAAACCGCTCCATCACGATCTTGTCCTTGTACTTCCCGATGTTTTCCTTGACCAGATCCATCACAATCCCTTTATCGGTAAAGAAACCGATCTGTTTGCCGTCGACGTAAAAGAGGTTATAGTTCCGGGTGGCCCCGGGGGCGGATCCGGATTCTTTTTCAGCCCGAAGATTTCTGCCAGGGCCGCCGCCATCTCCCGGGCGAATCCTTCCAGGAATGCATCGTTCTTCAACAGGTGACAGTTCCTTCAGCCCACCCTCCATCGCTCCCGAGGACATGCCCGGGCGAGTCATCATCCGGGGTTTATACACTCCCCCGGCACATCCGGGGGAGCGGTCTTCCGACGCACCGCATGGACGTTGATGTTTCACGCCGCACTGCAGGCCGTCGCGACCCCGATGGCCATCTTCAAGCCCGGAGCACCTCACGATACAAAGCGAAACCCCGCCATGCCGGCAAAGAGCAACACATCAATAATCCCGGCGAAATCGTTTCGCCAAAGGTGCGGCGATGAAGCTGGCCAGCCAAACTCCCGACCGGCGAATCATTGAGGCCGGCTGGAGGGATGCAGCCCTCGCCATAAATGCGTCATGGGCTGGACGACTAGGGGTATTCGCTTGAGATGACCGCTTCACATACCGAAGAGCGGGATCGTCATCGTGGACATGAGCCGATATCCGCCGAAAACGGAACAGAGGGGAATCCCCCAGCTCCACGACCAGCGGCAAAATGGTTGCCACGACGACTTTCATCATCGGTTCGCCGCCGCCCCCGGCAAGATCCCCGTGAGCACCCGGGCGGGCCTGTTTACTTATCGGCATCCTTCACAATCTCCACATATCCCCGGTTTCCGTCCACCCGGATGCGCTGTCCGTCCCGGATTTTCCGGGTGGCATCGTCCACCCCCACCACGGCGGGAATTCCGTATTCCCGCGCCACCACGGAGCCGTGGGTCATCAGCCCGCCCACTTCGGTCACCAAGGCCCTGGCCGATTGAAACAAGGGGGTCCAGCCGGGATCGGTGTGGGGGGCGACCAGGATCTCCCCTTCCGAAAGCGACGCCCGCTCCGGGCTCAGGATGACCCGGGCCTTCCCTTCCGCCACGCCGGCGGAAGCGGGCATCCCCACCAGCGCCCCCTCGGGATATTCGCCCCGGCGGGGGGTGCCGGTCACGATCTCCCCTTCACTGGTCATCACCTTGGGGGGTTTCAGGGTTTGGTGCCATGCATATTGCTCTTTCCGCTCCTCGATCAACGCGGAAACCTCCCGGTCGGACTCCCCTTTGGTCAGCCGGATCAACTCATCCAGGGTCAGGAAAAAGGCGTCTTCGGGCTCCTTGAAAACCCCCTTTTTCGTCAGTTGCTCCGCCTCGGCCAAAATCGCCTTCCGGCACTCATCCAACACGGCAGTGATCAGGTACTTGGGATGCTCCCGAAGCCCGCCCATCTCGCGGTACACCACCATCAACCGCTGAACCCGCCGGGCGCGGAAGCCGCGACGCCCCACGCGGTCCAGGATTCGTTCCGCCGCCTCCCGGGCCTCCCGCTCGCCCTCCTCAAACCGCCGCCGGTGCTCCCCCGGCTTCACGCTGCGCATGTGTCCCAAAATGGCGGAAACCAGCAGGGTGGGCGCCTCGCGCCAACGGGGCCGGGTCAGGTCGATTTCCCCCGGACAGCGGTGACCGTATTTGTCGAGAAAGTCCTCGAAAGCCTCTTTAAACCGCTTTCCGCCCTCCACTTCCGTCAAACCTTCGAAAAATGTCTCATCCTCCGCCCGCTTCAGGTACGCCTCCACCTCCGGCAGTTCCCGGAGCAGGTCGGCCAGATCGCCGATCGCAAGCCCCATCTCGCTGGTGACGTTGCCGGGAAGGGATTTGTTCAGCTGATTTAGTTCGTCCACGTCCCCCAGGAGCCGCCTGAGCAGCAGGAAGGAAACCGGATAGCTGAGCACGTAGGGAAACAAATTGGGCACCACTTCCCTGGGCAGAAGACGAACCTGCCGCCGGACTTCCTCCAGGCGGCGGGGGCCGCTCACCCCCTGCAGGGCTGCGCGGACCTCCTCCCGTTTTTCCCGGATGAAACGCTCCACGTTCGCTCTCACCGTCTTCGGATCGTTTTTCCAGAGGTTTTTCCACAGAGTCTTCGCGATGGGAAGCACGTGCCTGCGAAAAAACCGACCGGTCCCCGGCGGCGGGGGAACGCGGTGAAATTCGGGGCGCCGGATCACCTCTTCGACAGCCTGGCTGATGGATTCATCAAACACGTTTTTTAATGCTTTGGGAAACAGCTTGCGGCCCGGTCGGGTGCGAAGCACCGCCGTCGGGTTGACAAACAGGCGCCCTCCCGCTTCATACAGGAACGTTTTCGGAAAAACGGTGCGAAAGATGGAAAGGGCCAGCGGCTTCATGGCATCGGTCATCATCTGGAAGTGGCCGAAGGACATCAGGACGCTGAGGGGTTCCTGCGGCAGGTCGGCGGGCAGGGGATACAGGGACGTGATCGGACGGCTTTGCACGACATAAATCTGTCCCCGTTCCACGCAAAACTCGATGTCCTGCGGCGCGCCGAAATGCTTTTCGATGCGCTTGCCCAGCTCCGCCAGGCGCAGGATCTGATCGTCGGCGAGAGCCGGCCGGTTCCTTTCCTCCGGCGGCACGTCTTCGGTGACCGTCCCCCCCTCCGGCAGGGAGCGGATGACGATTTTTTTCTCCGAGATCTTTTTCTGAAGGATGTTTCCCTCCTTCACCTTGTACAGATCCGCCGACACCTTTCCGGAAACGATCGCTTCCCCCAGCCCGAAACTGGCGTCGATGGTGACGACCCGCCGGTTTCCGGTCAGCGGATCGGCGGTGAAGAGGATGCCGGAAACCTCCGGGTTCACCATCCTTTGCACCACGACGGACAAATACACCTGCCGGTGGTCATAGCCGTTTTTCATCCGATACGCGATCGCGCGGTCCGTAAACAACGAAGCCCAGCATTTTCGGATGTGTCGAAGCAGCTCCTCCCGACCCTTCACGTTCAGATAGGTGTCCTGCTGTCCGGCGAAGGAAGCGGTCGGCAAATCCTCCGCCGTCGCGCTGGAACGGACGGCGTAGGCATGCGCTTCACCGGCCCGTTTCCAGGCGTCCGTAATTTCCCGCTGAAGGGATTCGGGGATCTCCAGCTCCAGCAGATGGGTGCGGATCCGCTCGCCCAGCGCCCGCATCCCCTCCACATCCTCCGGATCCAGGGCGCCCAGTTCGTCCAGAAGCCCGTCCATTTCGGAACTGGCGGCGACAAATTCCCGATAGGCGGAAGTGGTCACGCAAAAGCCTTCCGGGACGGGAAAGCCCGCCTTGGCCAGTTCCCCCAAGTTGGCCCCCTTTCCCCCGACATCGGGCAGACTGGAGCGGTCCACTTCTTCAAAAAACAACACGCGGGGTTTCATGAAGGAATCACCCTTTTCAAAAGGAATTCGGCGGACAATGAAGAGCGGAGCTTTGCTGAGCGGTGATCGAGGAGTGGTCATTCCAAATCCATTGTAATACGAATTCTCTTGGCAGTAAAGTGAGTACTCACTTTTTATTGGTGAAAGGGACGGGAAACGGCAAGTGTACTATAATTAAAATTGGACTTTCATCCGGAAAACACCGGCGGGCGGGGGGCCGGGAAAAGCTTTAATGCCGTCATCCCGCCGCTTGTGCCTCCGCGGCACCTCCCGAAATGTTGTCATCCTCCCCAGAAAGGAACGTGTCCATGCAAGAACGCGATCGGCAGCAACCCGGGAAACCGTTCTCCTCCTTTCTCAAGCTGCTTCGCCTCGGCAAACCCGCCAAGGGAATCTTCGCCGTCGGGATCCTCTTCAGTCTGATCGAAGCGGCCTCGGGCTTGATCGTCCCCCTCCTGACCAAACAGCTCGTCGACGCGATCACCGCGTCCGGATGGAGCCTCCTGCCGGTGCTGTGGCTTGTAGCCGCCTTTTTATTGCAGACGGTATCCGGAGGCTTGTCCCACTACTTGATGGCCTACATCGGGGAAGGGTTTGTCCGGAACATCCGGGAACATCTCTGGGACCACATCCTGAGCCTTCCCATCCCCTATTTCGACAAGCACCAGTCCGGAGAGACGATGAGCCGCATCACCCAGGACACCAACACGGTGAAGGCGCTGATCTCCCAACACATCATCTCCTCCCTGTCCAGCATCATCACCGTCCTGGGATCCGTCGTCATCCTGTTCATCATGGACTGGCAAATGACCCTGATCCTGTTTACCGCCGTGCCCCTGTCGCTCCTGGTGATCATGCCCCTCGGCCGGGTCATGTACCGGATCTCCAGGCGCACCCAGGATGAAATGGCCTTCCTCAACGCCAATCTGGGCCGGGTGCTGGGGGATATCCGCCTGGTCAAATCCCACAACGCGGAGGACATCGAAAAGCGCCGCGGAAAAGAGAGCATCCGGAGGCTTTTCTCCTTCGGGCTGAAGGAAGCCAAGGTGATGGCCATCATCTCCCCGCTGATGACCACGGTCATGATGCTGGTCCTGGTGATCCTGATCGGCTACGGCGGCGTCCGGGTGGCTTCCGGAACGCTGACGACCGGCTCCCTGATCGCCATCATCCTCTACATGTTTCAGATCATCGTTCCCTTTACGCAGCTGGCCTCCTTCTTCACCGCCTTCCAGAAAGCGATGGGGGCCACCGAAAGAATCCAGCAGCTGCTCGTCCGTTCGCCGGAAGCGGATAAAAAGGGCATGGAAACCCTGCCCCTCGATCAGGAACTGGTCTTCGACCGGGTCAGCTTTTCCTATGAGGAGGGAAAACCGATTCTCCGGGAGATCGATTTCACCGTCAAGCCGGGGGAAACCGTCGCCATCGTGGGGCCGAGCGGCGGCGGCAAAACCACCATCTTTTCGCTGATTGAACGGTTCTACACCCCCGACGCGGGCCAGATCCGGCTGGGCCCGCTGCCCATCGACAAACTGGATCTGACCGCCTGGCGCCGGTCGATCGGCTACGTCTCCCAGGAGAGTCCGATCATGTCGGGAACGATTCGGGAAAACATCTGTTACGGCTTGAGCAGAGAGGCGGGAGAGGACGAAATCCGGAGGGCCGCTCAATTGGCCAACGCCTCCGAATTTATCGAAAGACTCCCCGCGGGGTACGAAACCGAGGTGGGAGAGAGGGGGATCAAGCTGTCCGGAGGGCAGAGGCAGCGGATTGCGATCGCCAGGGCCTTTCTCCGAAACCCCCGGATCCTTCTGTTGGATGAAGCCACCTCCAATCTGGACAGCGAATCGGAGATGTACGTCCAGCAGGCGCTGAAAAACCTGATGAAGGGCCGAACCACCCTGATCATCGCCCATCGCCTGTCCACGGTGGTGGAAGCCGATCAGATCCTCGTCCTCGAGGAGGGACGGATCACCGGCAGAGGAGCCCACGAGGAATTGATGGCCACCCACGACCTGTACCGGCGGCTGGCCAAGCAGCAGCTGCAAACCGCCCGCACCCCGTGACGGCGAAGGGGAGGGAGGCTGTGATCGCCCCCTCCCCTTCGCCCGTTCGGGTCACAATTTACAAACGACGACCGATTCATCAAAAACACCCTTCCCGTCGGGGAGAGGGTGACAAACTTTTTATAATCGCCTCCGGGAAAGCGGTTTCCCGAACGTCTCACGTCCTGATGCGGAAAATCCCCCTTTGTCGGGAGGTGCGGGACGATTCCAGGCGGCGTTTCCGTCACAAACGGGAAATAGCCCTGAAGCGGTTTTCCGCGTCGAACAGGGTTCCCCACGCCGCCCGTCACAACAGAAGCTGCACCTCCCGCTCCAAGGGCTTTTCGTAGTAGCGGCCCTTGGTCAGCTGTTCGATAAACGGGCGCATCAGGTCCGCCTCGGTGGATACAAGCCTTCCTTCCCCGCATCGTTCGATCCAGTTCTGCTGCAATTCGACGATGCGGAGGTCCTGTTTCAGGGCCGTTTTGAAAAAGGGAGCGATGACCAGCCTCTTGATGAAATTGGGAACGATCCCCCGTTTGACGGTGATGATGGCATACACATCCTGGACGGCTTCGGAGACGGGGCGGGCCACCGCCGTGATGAGCATGCTCAACCCCTTGCGGGACCGGTATTCGATCTGGGCGATCCCCGGCATGAAAAACCGGCCGTAGCTCGTCTGACGGTCCCGCTCCAGCAATTGGGAGATTAAGCCGGCCTGCTTCGATTCCCCGCTGTATTCGATTTCCACGTGATCGCGGTGGGCGGTCAGTTTGGCGCTGACCTGCTGCCGGTTGGAATCGGTCCGGATGAGACCGGCATGGACAAAATGGGTGTGGGTTCCGTCCAGCAGGTTTTCGAAGGCGTTGACCAGATTTCCCTTCACTTCCACCTTCCAGATGAAGGAATAGAGGGAAGGGTCCCGCAGGAAGGAGAGATCAAAGGGTTCCTTGGTTCCGCTCCCTCCGGCCTCCTCGTTTCCACCGGGCTCCTCCCGCAGTTTGATCCAGACAAAGCCGTCCCGCACCCGGACCGGCAGAGCCGTCACCCGGATCTGCTTTTTGCAGCGATCATCATCCATTAATCCCGGCACGCGCCGACAGACGCCTTCCCCGCTGAATTCCCATCCATGATAGGGGCACACGATTGCCTCTTCCTTCACCCACCCCTTCGACAGCGGCACCCTGCGATGGGGACAAACGTCCCGCAGCGCGTGGATTCCTTGCCCGGTCCGAAAGAGGACGACGGGTTCATCGAGCACGGTCACCCCCACGGGCTTGCGGCCCAGCTCGCTTTCCCGGCAAGCCACGAGCCAGTAGCGCTTCAGCACTTCCTTCATGTGTACGTAGTGATCTCTCATAGCCGGTACCTCCTCATGATCGGAACCCCCACCCGGTTCAGCAGAAAGCTCAACAGCTCCCAGACGATCCTTCTGCCGACAGGCAGATGCCGGAGATAGACGGCGCTGTACTCGATGGCGGGCTTCCCGCCGCGGAGCCGCTTGAAGTGGGCGGCTCCGGAGCTTAAATGAAGGAGCATGTTTCGCTCCGCCGCTTCCTGCAACACCATGGACATCAGCATCCGGTACAGGCCGGTCCGTTGCGGAAGCGCCGTATTGTAGCCGACGATGGGTACCGTCATGACGCCTCCCCGGATAAAGCAGCCGACAACCCCCTGCAAAACCCCGTTGCCGTCCCGAAGGCCCCGCATGCGGATCAGCTTTTGCTTGTGGGCGTTTTCGATGTACGCCGTCGTAAACTGCGGATTGATGGGGGAGTACTTTTCGATGTAGAGCAGATCGTACAGCTCCTTGATCCTCGGATAGTCCTCCGGTCGGATCGCGTCGTGTTCGACGAGGTCATAGGGGGCTTTCTCCAACAGCTTGCGATCCCACACATTGTTCTTCTTCCGCAGGTAATCGGGCGCCCGGCCGTCAAAAAAATACACCTGCCGGCTGGGCACCAGGATATAGCCCAGACGGTGCAGTTCCCCCATCATGTCCCCATTGGTCACACGGTTCAAGGAGCGAAAAATCAGGGCGTGCCCGGGAAACTCACCGGTGAGGCGGCGGGTCAGTTCCCGAAGCACCTCCCGCTCCATCGGTTCGTACAAGTTGGTGGACAAAAGCCAATTGTTCAGGTGGACGTTTTGATCGATTCGGGCCTTTTTCAACAGGGGCGCAATCCCGTCGAGCGCGGCGCCGAGGAGTTTTCGCAGGAGGCGGGACTGAAGCAGATAGAGCTCCTCCTGCGCATAGCGGATATAGGTGGAGTAGGGCGAACACACATAGGAATTGTCGTACTCCGCATCATTGACGGTGATCGGCAGGAGATGGCCGCCCGCCTGCAGCAGTTGAACATCGGTTTTCGCATTGCTGACGTAGGCGGAGGATCCTTCCCGGATGAGCGGCAGCGCATAGGCGGTTTCCATCTTCCACTGCGGGTGATGCGACAATTTCTGCAGGCCCGGATGGTCTCGACCGAATCTTTCTATCCGCATGGCTCGATTTCCTCACCATCCCACTCGATGTCGGCTGTGGCCGCCTCCTTGAAACCGACGCCCCGGGATAAGCTGACGCGGACGGTTTCCAGGAGGCTGATCAAATGATAGAGGGGCACCCAGGGATCCCGCGGATCGAACAGCACATCCTCCGCCCTCGCAAAATCCGCCGCCCAGCGGCGAAATCCCCGGGTGCCGCGGTCGAAAGGCCTCAGGAGCATCGCGTAGCCGATCATTTTGGGCCTCCCGTCGCGGCGCGGGGCGCCCCGCCACCCCGACGAAAAGGGCCCCGTCAGCTCCCCCGGCGCCAGCAGGTGAATCCCGCTGGTGGCGCGGGGATTGCACTCCAACACGTACATAGCCCCCGAGGACGTCTCGATGAAGTCAAAGGCCAGATGGCCGGTGAATCGCAGCTTCCGCGCGATCTCCTCCGCAAACCGGGCGATGGCCGGCTTCTCCACCGGCTGAAAATAGTATCCGGAGGCCCTACCCTAGCGGTAAACCGGCCGATAGCAGGCATGGGCCCGGATCTCGCCCTCCACCGCCAGGTGATAGCTGCAGTATTCCGCGCCCTGCACGTACTCCTGGGCGATCCAGAGGTCGTCCTTGTCCGGTCGGACATCGCGGAAATCCCCGGACCCGAACCGGTTGCGGGCGGCAAAGCGGCCATACACCGGCTTCAGCACATACCGCTTTTCGGAACCTTCAAGACGCTCCACATCTTCCTGCGATGTGAGGAGGATCGTCGCGGGCGTCTGCACCCGGCACCCCGCGGCAAGTCTGGAAAACTCCCATTTGTTGTGAAGTCGGACCAGCTTTTCCAGAGCGTCGCAATAAACCCGGCAATGGTTCCGAAGTGGGCCCAAACGGCTGGCGATATAGAAAATCTCCTCGCTGCTGGGCATCAAAAGATCGATGCGATACCGCTGGATGATCCGGATGAGACCGTCGACAAATCCGCGCAAGTCCCTCCGCGGCGACGGCAGCAGAAAGGATTGGGTCACCGCCCCGGATCCCCGGCAGACGGGAAACCTCACGCTGTCCGCCGCATAGACGTCCCACCCGGCTTCCTTGAATCGGCGGGCCATCTCCAGGGCGGCATAGGATCGGGAACCGGTAATCAGCACTCTCATGCCATCCCTCCGCAAACGTCGTCCTCGCTCACCGTAAAGGGCTTTTTCCTCCAGATCCTGCCAAAGCGCTCCGTCACGGCGACCAGATCCGCTTCACCCGCCGCAGCTTCCTGTCCGCAGGCGGGTGCCGGTACGGCGCAAATCGGATCGTCGCCGCCTCGACCTTCAGCCGCCGAAACAGCTGGGCAAAGGCGGACCGGATCGCCTCCTCCATCCGCCGGCGGTCCATACCGCTCCGCTCTTCAAAGGCGACGACGATTCGGTCCGGAGCCTGTTGAACCACCTGATAGTGAAGAATTTCATCCCCCGCCTGCCACATCGCGCGCCGGATGAAATCGGGAAACACCGCACGGTATTGCCCGTTGCCCGCATCTTTCAGGTAAAGGATATCGTCACAGCGCCCCTCCACCCGGTCGATGGCGGTCATCGCCGATCCGCAGGGGCACGGCTTGTCGGACAGCACCAGGATATCATTCAAGCGGTAGCGGATGATGGGCTGGGTCCTTCGGCAAAAGTCCGTGATGATCGGGACAAAGCGGCCGCTTTCCCGGTCGATCCACTCCCGCTCGATATGGACGATATCCTCGTTGAGGTGAAGGGTACCGTGGGAACACGTGGCGGCCAAAAACCCCTCCGTACACTGATAGATCTGATGAACCGGCTTCCCGAATTGCTCTTCGATCTTTTGTCGGTCCCGGTCATCCAGGACGTCGGCGACGGAGATCACCTTGACCGGAGCGATGTTCAGCCGCCCCCGCTCCTTCTCCTCGCTCAGGAAGGACAACACGGCCGGGGGCGCCACCAGGATGGTGGGCCGTTGCCGGTTCAGCCGCTCCACATGGGCGGAGAGATCCTCCAGCAGATCGTAGTAGGCAAAGGTGAGCCGCCGCTGTCGGACGGAGGTGTACAGATTGCTGTTGGCCCGGAGGAAGAAGGCCACGCTCTCCCGGCGCGTGACACCTCCTGGCAACAGCTTGGCGAGCACGGTGCCGGCCCACCTCTCCCGCTCTTCCTTGCTGACCAAAAACAATCCGCGGTTGTTGGAAGTGCCCGAGGAGAGGCCGACCGTCACGTCGCCGATCTGGGGGGTGAAATCCCGCGTCTCCTCCGCCCGCCATGCGAGGCGAAACGCTTCCTCCTTTCGGATGCCGGCGGTGTTCAGCTCATCGAAATGGGACATCATCGTCTCCTTGTCCATCAGGGGCAGCGTCTGCAGCCGCTCCCAGGTCAGCTCCGGACTGTCCCACCCCTTCATCGCCTCCTGAAAGCGGCGGCGGTAAAAGGGCGAGTGCTCCAGGACAAACCGGAAGTGACGCCTGAGCAGGCGCAGCTGGCGCTCCTCCAGCTTCCGGCGGGAGCGGATCGCCATCGCCCGCTTGGCCCGGATGTAAGCCAACCCCAGACGGAACAGGTTCATCCTTCCACCTCCTCCGCCAACGCCGCCGCTTCGGGACAATGGGAGGGAAGGATGCGCACCGACGGGTTCAACCGGTGAAACTCCGTCAGCTGACGAAAACTGCGGCGAAATTCCCGCCGCCCTCCCATCACGGCGAAGGTGAGGGGATGGGGCTCCACTTGCCGGCGGACCGCCGCCATCGACCAGGTGGCGTCGGCACACAGCAGGATGGGACCCTGATCCTCATCGACGAAGAAGAGGCCGTACTGGCCCGGGGCGTGTCCCGACAGGCGGACGGCGAGGAGTGATCCGTCCCCGAAACAGTCGAACACCGGATCGAACACGCCGTAGCGGTCCCGAAAGGGGAAACGCTCCTTGTCTTCAATAAACTGAACCCGCTCGGCAAAGTCCGGGGGCAGCAATCCGGGCACAAAACCGTTCCGCACCGCCCGCATCCCCCGCTTTCCCCGGATATGGTCATAGGCTTCGCGGGAACAGAGAATCGACGCCTCTGGAAAGTCCCGGACGCCTCCGATGTGGTCTCCGTGAAAATGGGACAGGAAGATATACCGGATCTCCTCCGGGGAAATCCCCAGGGCCTTCAATTGCTCCACCAGCGCCTCCTCTTTCCGGAAAACCACCGGAACGGTCCATCGGTAAAGCAAATAGGGGAGGCGGGATGTCTCCCTGAAGAAATGGGTGGAATAGCCGGTATCAAACAGGATGAGCCCCTCTTCGGGATGCCGGATCAGCGCGGCCAGCGAATAAAAGGATGCCCGGCGAAGAGGGGCGTCCCTCCGGGCCATCTTTTCGAGTTGCCGGCAGTAGCCGGTGCGGAACAGCCTAGATTTCACCTTGATTTCGGTACCACTCGACATACCGATCCACTCCTTCGTCGACGCTGATGCGGGGAGCGTATCCCAATTCCCGGCGCGCCCGATCGATGTTGAGAGTCTGACTTTTCCCCAGCACGCTGACGGTATAGCGGGTGAAGGGCGGCTCCTTCATCCGGGGAATGCACCGGGCGATCCCTTCCATCGCCCAGGCCGCATAAAAGGCCGTGCGATAGGAGACCGGCTTGGCGCGCAGGGGCAGGCCCAGCTTTTCAAACAACCGGCGCAACACGTCGATCAGCAGCACCGGTTCCCCGTTGGTGATGTGATATTTCCGCCCCAGGCAGGACTCCGGAGCCGTCTCGCAGAGCAGCAGGGCGTCGACGGCGTTTTCGACATATGTCAGGTCCACCCACACCTTCCCCTCCTTCATCAGGGGAATGAACCGCCGGCGGTTGGCCTCGATCAACCGGGGGATGATGGTGGTATCCCCCGGACCGAACAGGGCGCGGGGACGGATGGTGATCACGGGCAGACCATCCCGGAAGGCCCGGTCCGCCAGCTGTTCCGCCAGGAATTTGGTCTTGGCGTAATGGTTGGCGAACCGCTTCGGCAAAGGAGCCTCCTCCGAAACGTCCAACCCTTCATTGTAGCGGAAGAGGAGGGACGGGGTGGATACGTGAACCAGGCGGCGTACGCGGTGTTTGAAGCACGCCTCGATTACATGTTTCGTCCCGATCACGTTGCTCTCGTAAAAATCCCGGTAGCGTCCCCAGGGAGAAGAGAGAGCGCCGCAGTGAAACACCACCTCCTGCCCCTCGCAGGCCGCCATCACCGACTCCGGGTCCTGCAGTCTGCCCCGCACAAAGCGGATCCCCTCCCGTTCCAGCTCCGCACCGACGGCCTCATTCCGGCCGAAAACGGTCACCTCCCGTCCCGACTGCCTCAGGCGCCGGGCCAAGGCTTGTCCGAGAAATCCCGTTCCTCCGGTGATCAGTGCCCTTGTCATGCTCTTCTCCTTCCCATTCGATGTCGTGTGTGGTCAGCTCCAGCAGCGGAATCCTCCGCCGGAGGGACGTCATGCACAGAGAAAGCAGGGAAATCCCCTGTCCCAGTGAAGGCAGCGGATCCCTCCGGTCAAAGATCACATCCCGATATGTGGCGAGGGTATTCAGCCACTCACGGAGTTTCCCCTGCCTCCGCCCGTACAGCAGCACCGGGATTCCCAGCATCGCTTTCGTGCCGGGGTCGGGAAACGCAACGTCGGAGGGACTTCCCACCATGGCCTTCACCAGGGATGCGTCCGTAAACAGATGAATCCCGCTGGTGGCGCGGGGATTGCATTCCAGGGGATAATACTTTCCATCCTCGTCCGATCGAATGAAATCAAAGGCGATCTGCCCGGTGTAACGATACCGCTTCACCAGGCGCTCCGTCCATCGGTACAAAAGCGGCTCCGCTTCGTGCCGAAACGTGATCGACGAACCGGTCCCCACTCTGAATACCCTCCGGTAACAGCTGTAGGCCGTCAACCGCCCCCGGTGCGCCACCGCATAGGTGGAAAGCTGGGGCCCCGGGATCCGCTCCTGAAGCACCCAGGGCCGATCGAGGGAAACGGGCGGCTCCGCCGCCGGCTCCTCCAAAAAATGCACCTGCGTGGCAAACCGGGAATAAGCCGGCTTAAGCACGGCGGGAAAGGGAATCTCCTCCACGGCGCGCCGCCAATCCGAGAGGTCGCAAACCAACGCGGTTTTCGGAACGAGCTCCCCCGCCCGCTTGAGCTCCTCGATAAAGACCCCTTTGTGGTGAAGCCGGGCCAAGGTGTCCAGGTCGTCCGTGAGCACCCGGCAACCGGTCTCCAATTCCCCGCGATATTTGGCGATATAGAAGGTTTCCTCGCAGGTGGGAATCAACCAGTCCACACCCTGCTCCCGGATCAGGGACGCAAGCCCCTCCACAAAGCCGGCCTCATCGGCGGCGGGGCCCGGCAGGGAAAAACAGCGATCCACGGCGTTGGAAAAGGAGAGCAGCGGGTATTTCATGCTCTCCGCCGAAAGCACCCGAAACCCGGCTTTCCTGAACAGCCGCGCCAGGTGGAGCGCCACCGGCGCCCGGCCGCCGGTCAAAAGAACCGTGGGCTCAGTAGACAAACACGACACCCCCGAGGGAGGCGCCCGCCGATGTCCCCAGCATCATCACGAGGGAGCCCCGGTGCAGGCGTCCCCGTTGGACGGCTTCATGCAGGGCCATCGGGAGGGACGCCGCGATGGTGTTGCCGTGGTCTTCCAGGATGGACAGAAACTTTTCCTCCGGGATGCCCAGCTTTTTCCGCAGCAGCTCCATGGCGATCCCGCTGGCCTGGTGGGGGATCACCAGATCGATGTCTTCCATCCCGACGCCCGCCCGGTCCAGCAATCGGTCCACAAAGGAGGGAAGATGGCGGGCGACCAGGCGGTACACCGCCGCTCCGTTCATCTCGAACAAAAAGTACTCGGCCGGCGGGTTGGTGCGGGGATGATGCTTGGTGCCTCCGCCCCGGATCTGAATGTAGTCGGTTCCCTGGCTGTAGGTTTCCATATCCGACGCCAGGATCCGGGAGGGACCTTCGGCATCGCCCTTCTGCACGACCGCCGCCGCCGCCCCGTCGCCGAACAGGACACAGCTTTTCTTGTGCTCCCGGTTCAATCCGACGGAGGCGATCTCGCTCGCCACGAGCAGGACGCGGCGGTACTGCCCCGCCTGGAGCGCGTGGGAAATAAGATCCAGCCCCGTGATGAAGCCGAGGCAGGTGGAGTTGATGTCAAAGGCGGGAATCGGGCGGCTTCCCCCCGTCAGCCGCCGGTGAATCAGGGCGGCGTTGCAGGGGATCGCCTGCTCCATCGTTCCGCTGACCGATACAATGCAGTCTATGTCCTCAATCGAAAGCCCCGCTTTCCGCAGCGCCTCCTCCGCTGCCAGGGCTCCCATCTCCGACGCCGTCTCCTCCGTCACGTACCGCCGGGTCCTCACACGGGAATGCTCGTAGCTCCACCCCCGCGGCACCCCCAGCTTCTCATCCAATTCCTCCGAAAAGACAATCTTCCCCGGCAAATACTTTCCGGTACTCGCGATCTGTATGGTTCGCTCCATCTCTCTCTCCCTCTGTCTCTGAATTCTTCTCTTGAGAGGAATCTGAAGGGCTGGCAAGCGGCGGACAATCTCCGCCGCGGTACATTTTTCTTTTCCGATCTAACAAGGGAAAATGAATTCAAAGGCCCATGCGCATCGGGCCCTTTGCCTTCAACTCCATTAAGAGTTTTACAGGCAACTGCCCAGTCTCATCCGATCCCTCCCCCAAATCTCTCATTCTCTCATGTTACTATAAACGGAAATGGTTTTCTCTTTAAAATGCAATAAAACAGGCCCACTGAACTGAAGATGAGCAGGCGATCCGGTGATCCGGCCACCTTTTCAGTGCATCCGAAGGACGCAAAAAAAGCGCTCTCCCAAGAGAGAGCGCCGAGATTGATGACAAACCCCCTGGCTCTTTTCGCAAGAAAAGCGCCAGGGGTTGCATGTTTATGGGAAATAAACAGATAAAGGAAATTAGATTTGGTAAATTAGGCGGATCACAAAGCCTTTTCCTCTCTTCGAGAGGAGCAAGGCCATTTTTTTGATGTTT
>NZ_PVNE01000013.1 GCF_003001905.1 Planifilum fimeticola | reverse complement strand
AGCCATCCAAGCATACATCCGTTGGCGCAACAAAAACAAACATCACGAAGCCATCTTAAAAGAACAAAACAAGATCAAGGTTGCCTGAAGGGGCACTAGTTTATGTATCGCGTAAAGTCAACGCCTGTCTGATAGCGAGGTGAAAAAGAAGGTCGATAGGGAATAGAGAACGGGTTTTTTTATAACTAAGCAACAGTGGCTTTGCTGTTTGCAAAATGGTTGATTTATCTGGTCCGTTCGGAACGGGGAATCTTGTTGGATCCCCCTCAGAGGGAAGAGCTTCTTTCCCGATAAGTTACATCAAAATCCCACAATTGAAACCATTCTTCCAACTCGGCTACCCGTTTTTCTCCATGCCACTTGGTGCTTAATTTGTTGAAGCTTTCGATCAGTTTATTGAAGTAGAGGCGCGATCCGAGCTCTCTCGCCAACATTGCTGCTTCGGTCAAGATGGAGGTGCTTTGTTCTCCATTTTCGCCAGGTATGAAATCCTCCGTTTCCGATCCTTGCGACCTGAAAGGAAGGGATGGCTCATCCCACGCCGTGAATCGGGACGGTCTGCCCTCAAGCTCAAGCACCCTCTTTCTCCAGACCATTCCGGAGAACCTAAAAAGCGGCTTTCTGCCAATCGGCGAAGGGACCGTACCAATAAATACTGGCGATGACGACCCCACCTCCCGGTTCCGGAAACCTACAGTTATCACTGGTCGCGGAAGCGGACCATCGAACAAGCAGTGACAGACACCCTTTCTGCATGGCCTCCCTCTTTCAAAGAACGTTCCACCTTGGAAGAGGCATTGCGCGCGGTTCTCAAAAAGGCGGAGCCGGCAGGTGGAGTATGTGAGGAAAGGATCCAACTTACCGCAATCTTTGCCTGGAATGGATGGGATGCAAGTAATGGACCTGCGGGAGGAAGATGTTGAAGGAGCAAGACATCCTTCAATAGTTGTTTTAATTGATTGTGAATCATGTGGAGGTGGCGGATGAAACAAAAAGTTCATCCGCCGAATCGATGTTGCCCCTACGATAAAGGAATTCTTTTTGGAACAAACGTCACTGAGCGCACTCTCTGATTCTTGACTGTTATACTGTCTTCTTAAATCAATTAACCGGGTTACCGGTTTCTACAGCTGCCCTGAAGATGATGGTGAGGAGTTCGAGGATATAATCGTAATCGGAGGTGGCTTTTCTTTTTTTAACATGCAGAAAGCGGGGAGCCGGTTGATATTTTTCACGAAATGGTCGCAAATGAGTTGTTTACCAGTCGTCAAGTCACGGAACATCACCTGCTGATCCTTTGGGTTTTGTTCAAATCATTTTGAACGTAACAACTCTTCATATTGAGAAGTAGAAAGGGATGTTCCTGAAAATCTGTGGATAATAAAGCTGTGTTCGTCAATTCGAAAAGTGATTTTTCTCTTGGAGTCCCATCGGAAGGAACCTCCGTAGACCCTGATGTAACTGTAAGGGGCCTCGTTTGTTTCGGTGTCGACTATAAATGTGATGCCATCGATGAGTTTTGATACTTAGACTAGATGCTTTCAAGGTATTCCAACAGATAGGGAGCGGCATCCACTTCGCTAAGTTCAACTGGAAGGTGACTCTCCAGGCGTTTTAAGAAGTTTTTCAGGAGAGGTGCGTTGATTCGCGCGGTTTCCTCGCTTTTCTTTGTTTTTCTCAGTAAAGGTGCGTGGATGTCCACATACAGGTGAATAGACATCCAAATGGGCGAATCATCTTTTCCTTTTGACGAAGGCCTGATATTTCTGTCTTTATCCAATTCGATCACCAAATAAATAGCCCCGCCGATTTCAAACTCGATTTCCTTACCATTCAGGTTCTCATCCACCTCATAACAGTGAAGTGTCAGAATAAAATCCACGTCGGTGACATCATCGGTCCGGCTCAGGTACTGAATAAGTTTCGATGAATATTCCGGATCGTCTCTCCTTATCACAAAAGCTTCTTCACCTTGACTGAGAGTGCTTACTTCTACCTCGCGGGGGGTGGCAAAAGGTTCCAATATGTGCAAGAGGGACTGAACAACATCACTAATCCACTGCCTGCGTGCTTTTGGATTGTTAAGGGTGTCGGGATCATCAATCACAAGACTATAAATCCACGTCGAATCCCAATCAGTCCAAACGGCAGTATTCATTTTCATCCCTTGCCCTTGGTTGAGGTGTCTGGAACTCAAACGTGCCACTCGGTTTTCTACATTTTCTCAAGATACTCCAGCATATACCACGGTCCATCTTGATCTGTTAATTCGAATGGTAGCTCCTTCTCCAATCGCTTCAAAAAGCCTTTGAGAATGGGGGCGTTCATTCGAGCGGTTTCCAGACTCTGTTCTGTTTCATTCAGTAGAGGGGCATAAATATTGACATCAATGCTGAGCATCAATGTGACGGGATCATAGTTTTCCCAAGGATTGTAAATTTGTCCAGTTTCATCCAAGTTAATATATAGCCACAGGAATCCCGCATTTCCGAGAGACAGTTTTTTTACTTGAAGTTGCTCGTCTATCTCGTAACAGTGGAGATCCAAGGAAATGGTCACATCAGTGACGTCATCTGTAGAACGTAAGAACTGAAGTAATTTTTCCAGGTATTTTGGATCGTCATGTTGGACAAGAAAGGCCTCATCTCCTTGGCTGAAGGTTCCCACTTCCGCATTACCGGGAGTGGCGAAGGGTTTTAAGATGCTGAAAAGGGATTGGGTGACATCGATAATCCATTGTTTGCGGATTTTGAGGTCGTTGAGGGAACGAGGGTCATATTTAAATCGGTAGTCCCAAGACGCCAATCCACCTTTGCGATACCAAACTCTTGATTGGCTCACATAATCATCCTTTGATCACGATGCTGAGTACCGGCTTTATGGGATCATAACTATTTTGTGTTGTTGAGGTCTTTAATTTCCCTCTTTTGTCCAGATTGTGTAACCGGAGGAATCCTGAATTCCAGAGTGTTGTTTGAAGATGCTCATCCACTTCATAGCATTGGAGGTTTAAGTTAATCGTCACATCGGTAATGTCATCCGTAGCATAAGTAGCTGAAATACTTATTTTGATGGAAATTAGGCTCTTCACAATGAACGTATGCTTCATACCTTTGCTTAAAGTTCCCAGTTCCACTTTATAAGGAGTGGCGAAGCGTTCCAATAACTCGAAAAGGGATTGGGTGACATTGGTGATCCATTGTTTTCGGATCTGGGGGTCATTTAGAAAGCATCGATTGTCGTTGAAGCGATAGCCCCAAGATACCAACCCCATTTTGATGCCAGTAGTTCAAGTGGTTCACCTCTTCCTTATAAAATTGGTTATAATTTTATTTTCGTTTGTACGAACAACTTCCAATATTAGAAGCTATTTAAAAATTCGGTTCACACACCAAATAATGAATGCAATCAGGCCTCTTCTTACCCGCCCCAGTTGGAAATACGTTCAGAGGCAGCCTCCATATCAGGATGTTCGCAGCAGCTTTCCATCCAAAGGTAAAACTGTTCGATCCAATAAGATTCGTCTTCTTTCTCCGGTACATCGAGAAAATAGTGTTCTCCGTCGTATCGGATCCATTCTTTTGGAAAGGATACGCACCCAGCCCCATTGTTCATCACCTTTCCATCCGGGTAATTTCTTTCGATTTGAATTAAGGCGTCGACCTGACAATATTACAATGTTCCACAGGTAAAATACTTCGTCGGTATTGATCTTTATAAATGAAACGCTTCGAACTGGTGCGGCAATAGAACAGTTTGAACCTTTGTTTTTCCGTCTTTATCTACAAACTCAACCTCATAGGCTTCATTTGGTCTATCAAAGGCGTCGACAATAACTCCAATCTCTCCTTTTTTCAATCCATGTTCGGGCAAGTCTACGAGGAGGCGAATAATCTCGTGCTCATGATATCTCATAATAGTTCCTCCTATTTGACATAAATTGTGGTCAAACTTGGAGTATTTGATCCAGTTTTTATAATCCAACCGGTTCGAACAATGGCGGAGCGGCCGTTTGGGCCAACTACAGGAATATCTACCGTATACCTTTGACCGTACTGATCAAGTTTTCCTTTGATTGCGGTACATTCAGGAAGTTTCTGCTTTATTTGTCTTATTAAATCGCCGGCATTCGATTGATTGTACCCAAGAACACTTTCAAAAACCTTCGCTTTATGTTTACCAACAGGATGATTGTGATTTAATGCATACTGAGTCAGTTTTCTGCTATCGATAAACGCTTGTTCGAAGTTTGGCAAGTAGTTGTCCGTCACTTTATTTTGTTTTTCAAAGGGATCTTTGTCATCATAATTCGAATTACTGTTCGACGAACGATCAGCCGAATTCCCCGACCCGCTGGAAGTTCCCTTCGACATTTCACCCGATGAATTCCGAATGGAATCGTCGGTTGAAAAGGTGTCCATTCTCCGCCCAGCGGTGGCCTCGATGTTGTCCCGTCCCCACAGCTTTTTCGCGATGCGCTGGGCGGTGTCCTTCAGGCCGTCGGCGAGCCGGTTCAGCACCTTGACGGCGGGGATGCGCTCGATCACCTGCTCCGCGAGGAGCGCTGTCACTGCCACGGCGGCCTCCTGAGGAGGCCGTTTGCGAAGCTCCCGCCACCAGGAGCGGATGAAGCCGATCGGATTCCGCAGGAAGGAAGTGACGGGCCGGGGGTTGGACAGCACCTCCTGCAGGGTGAGGGCGGCGCTCAGTCCGGAGAAACCCGCGGCGATCCATCCGCCGCCGGTGGCCACGGTGAGAAGTGCCGCGGTCAATAGGACGGTGAGCAGGACCGCCGCCTTTTCGTACCAGGAAAGTCCCTCCCACCACTTGGCCAAATCGTCGATCAGGCCGGCGAAGTAAGCGGTGTCGGAGGAGAAGGCGTGGGCGTTCAAGAGGGCACCGATCGCCACAAGCAGCAGGCAGCCGAGGGCGGCGAGAACGGCCCGGCGGCGGGACAGGGTGTCCAGCGGTTCCTTCGATGATGTGGCTTCGTCCCCGCGAAGGAGCGAAAAGGCCATCTGCCGCCGCTCCCGCAGAAACAACAGAGCATGTCCCCACTCTTGCCGCCCTTTGAGGAAAGCGCGGCACAGGGTGAGGAATTCGGTGACGGGTTCGATTAGCTCCTCCTTCGGCAGCCGGGGCAGGCAGTCACTTACTCGGTTAATCTCCCGGAAGTCCCAGAGGACAGCCGCGATCAGGGCGACTACGAATCCCCATTTGAAAAAGTGGCCGTAGCCGGTCAGGAGATAAAGGAGTTCCACCTCCGGAGACAGGCCGTTGAGGGAGGCGTTGTAGACCCCGTGATCGAAGACGGCCCAGAGAAAGAGGATGCCCGGGAGAAGGTACGCCTTCCGTCCCCAACGCTGCCGGAGGCGAAGGGCCATCCCTAGACCTAAGGCGACGAAGGCGGTCCACACGTGGTGGCCGGCGGCAATGACATCGCCGTCCCGGAAATAGCCCGGGAACAGGGTGTCGATTTCCCAGACCAATTCGGAGGTGTTGAAGGCTTCGTAGAGAAAGCCGAACAGTCCACTGGTCCGATGTTGGATCGCCCAGGTGCGAACCACTTCCTCGAGAAAATCAAAACCGGTCCCGGTGGCGGCGCCGACCAGCAGGTAGTCGGTCAGGCTGAAGGAGCGGACGCGACGGGAGAGAAGAAGCAAAAGCAGAAGGGGAAGGAGCTTCACCGTTTCCTCGACGAGGGGGCCGAAGAAGGCCGAACTCCATTCGTCGTGGATGGTGAGCTCGGCTTCCCCTTCGCCCAGGCCGTGGACGCTCCAGACGATCAGAGCCGACAGGGGGGCGGTCACCCAGGCGCCGATGACGAAGAACCGGGCGGTGTGGGACCAGCCCAAGGTTTTGCTGCGGGAGAGGAACCAAAACTGCCAGAGGGCGTAGTAGCTCCAGAGGAGCTGGATGAGCACGACGCGTGACGCCGGGACGAAGATACAACAGAAGATGGCGAGAAACATGGCGGCCCACGTCAGCGTGATATACGTTTTTTTCAAGGTGCGGATGAGCCGGGGGTGATTCCCGACAAAGCGACGCCAGGCTTCCGACAGTTGATCGATCCGTTCCTGGAGATGGGTGCGCAGGCGGTCCAGCATCGTCGGGTGCAGAGCTCCTTTCAGAATCTGGATATAATCTTTTATGATACAATCATTCCAATAGAAAGAAAAGGTCGTCTATTATAATATCACAAAAATTTAATGGTCCTTGACAAAGCATTTTTCCGTCATCTATGAAGGAAAAAATTTTGAGAGATATAAAGCTCACAACTGTTCATTTGAAGTGATGCTTCATTATGTGTCTAGGCTTTTCCCCCGGCTCTATGCACCCCTCAATCTGAAAAAGTCTTTTGACAGATTTCCCTTTCACGTTTAACATCAACATCAAAAGAGTTTGCGGATGGGATGTGAAGGGGATGCGGTTTCAACCGGCGGAGATGCTCGGGCGGCTTCCCGAGCAGTTTTTTGCCCGGCTGGTGGGAAAGGTGGCCGCCAAGATCCGGGCGGGATATGATGTGATCAATCTGGGGCAGGGCAATCCCGATCTGCCGACGCCGCCGCATATCGTGGAGGCCCTCAAGATGGCGGCGGACAAGCCCAAGCTCCACCGCTATTCGCCCTTCCGCGGATACGGCTTTTTGCGGGAGGCGGTGGCGGAATTTTACCGGCGGGAATACGGCGTGACGCTGGATCCGGAGCGGGAAGTGGCGGTGCTGTTCGGGGCCAAGGCGGGGCTGGTGGAGATTTCCCAGTGTTTCCTCAATCCGGGCGATCTGGCGCTGGTGCCGGATCCGGGCTACCCGGACTACTGGTCGGGGATCGCCATCGCCGGAGGGAAGATGGGCAGGATGCCCCTTGCGGCGGACAACGGCTTCCTGCCGGATTACTCGGTGCTGTCGGCCCGACAGCTGGAGCGGGCCAAGCTGATGTTCCTCAACTACCCGAACAACCCGACCGGCGCCGTGGCCTCCCGGGAGTTCTTCCGGGAGACGGTGGAGCTGGCGGCGAAGCACCGCATCCTGGTGGTGCACGATTTCGCCTACGGGTCGATCGGATTTGACGGCCACCGGCCCGTCAGTTTTCTGGAGGTGCCCGGGGCCAAAGAGGTGGGCGTCGAGTTTTACACTCTGAGCAAGACCTATAACATGGCGGGCTGGCGCGTGGGATTCGCCGTGGGCAACGAGAGCGCGATCGAGGCGATCAACCTGATCCAGGACCACTATTATGTCAGCCTGTTCGGGGCGGTCCAGGCCGCCGCGGCGGAGGCGCTTTTGGGTCCTCAGGATTGCGTGGGAGAACTGGTCGCCGTCTATGAGCGCCGGCGGAACACGCTCATCGAAAAGCTCCGGGAGGCGGGCTGGGAGGTGCAGCCGCCGGCGGGCTCCTTTTTCTGCTGGCTGCCCGTACCGAAGGGATACACCTCGGAAGCCTTTGCCGATCTCCTGCTGGAGCGGGCCCATGTGGCGGTGGCGCCGGGGAGGGGATTCGGAGAGCACGGCGAAGGGTATGTGCGGGTCGGCCTGCTCACGGATGAATCCCGCCTGGCGGAGGCGGCGGAGCGGATCGCCCGGCTCGGGTTGTTTACGCCCTCGTTGAAGGGGTAAAAGGAAACCGTTCGGCGTAAGGAGGTCCGAACTCCTTGTGAGACAGGGGGTTCGGGTCTCCTTTTTGTTTGAGTCCCGGGTGTTGCACGCAGGGATGGAAGACTTTTGGTCTATTCGCGCTTTTCCCGCTTGCGATACACTGAAAGTAAATAAGCGGAAGGAGAGGAAATGAAGGGAGGCGTCATCCGATGGCCTTGGATCAGCGCAGTTGTTCCGTGTTGCATTACCTTGCCCGCTCGGAGGGGACCGTCGCGATCCCGCTTCTGACGGAAACCTTCCGGGTGTCGCGGAGGACCATCTATTACGATCTCGACAAGATCGATGATTGGCTGAAGAAACAGGGGTTTTCGCCGATGAAAAGGATTCGGGGCTCCGGGGTCGTGCTGGAGGAAGCCGAGCGGGAGAGCGTCCGGGAAGCGATCCAAAACCTTCACGAACGGGATTACGAATACGGGACGGCAGAAAGGCAGTCCTGGATCGTCCTGCACCTGATGACCGCCGGACGACCGGTCTTCATCGAGGATTTCACCCGCCTCTTCCGCGTCAGCCGCAATACCGTGATCGAGGACATCAAAGGGCTGAAACATCGCCTCCGCTCCTTCCGCGTCTCGCTCATATCGGACCGGAAAAGGGGTTACTGCATCGAGGGGGAGGAGAAGGGATGCCGGAGGGGGATGCTGGAGCATTTGTCCGGTCTTTTCCCCGAGGATGCCTGGCCCCTGCTGGAGACCAACAAGCAAAACCTGTTTCGCCAGGGGCGCGCCTTCGGTTTTCCCTCCTTTCCTCCGCATCTCTTTGACGACGTCGCGGAGCTGATCCAGGATGAAGAAAAACGGTACGGAGTGGAGTACACCGACGCGGTCCATCTCCAGCTGACCCTCCGCCTCCTGTTCATCCTCCGCCGCATCCAATTGGGGCGGATGGTTCGCCTCGACCCCGTTGAAAAGGGAGTGTTGAGGGACGCACCGGAAAGGAGCATGGCCCAGACCTTGATGGAGAAGATCTCCAAACTCTTTTCCGTTTCCGTTCCCGGCGACGAGATCGACTACCTGACCTCCCATCTGCTGGGAGCGCGGATCAACAAGCTGGGAGCGGAGATCGACAGCGGAGATCTCCAAAGGTTGTCCGGTGTGATCCGAAGGATGATCGACGATTTTGAGAAGCGGGCGCTGGTCCGTTTTCCCGAACGAAAAGAGATGGAACACAACATGCTGATCCATCTGAAATCGGCGTATTACCGGCTAATATATGATATTCCCGTGAATAATCCCGTCGCCGGGCAGGTGATGGAACGCTACCCGGAGATTTATCAGATCACGGAGCAGGTGATCCACCATCTCGAGGCGATCGTGCACAAGCCCGTGCCGAAAAGCGAAATCGCCTTCATGGCCATGCACTTCGGCGGTTGGCTGCGCCGCGGGGGCCTCACGGTCCGCCGCAACCCCCGGGTCCTGATCGTTTGCGCCGGCGGCGTCGGCACCTCCCGGATGTTGCAGCAACAATTGGAAGAGCGGTTTCCGTCCATGGAGATCCTTCGCACCACTACGATCCGGAACTACCGGCGCCATCTGGATCAAGCCGATGTCATCCTCACGACGGCACCCCTCGAGCCGGCTCCCCCGGTGCCGGTGATGACCGTCAGTCCCATCTTGACCGGGGCGCAACTTGCGGAACTGCAGAGGAAACTGGGGTTGGAGGAGACGTATCCCCGCGCTCCGTCCCTGGATTCCCTGCTGAGGGTGGTTGAACAATACGCGGAGATCCGGGACCGGGCCGGCCTGGAGCTGGCCTTGGGCCAGTTGTTCCACCCCCCGGAAAGGGCGCTTCCTCCCAAACCCGGATTGGAGGATCTGCTGTCCCGGGAAACGGTTCGGGTGTGCGATGCCGTGGCGGGATGGGAGGAGGCGGTGCGGCGGGCGGCCGATCCCCTGATCCGCCGGCGGATGATCGAAGAGCGCTATGTGGAGGCGATGCTTCGCACGGTCCGGGAGTTGGGCCCTTACATGGTGATCGCCCCGCAGGTGGCGGTCCCCCATGCCCGGGCCGAAGACGGGGTCCGGGAGCTGGGCCTGAGCGTGTTGAAGCTCAAGCGGGCGATTCCCTTTCCGGACGAAGAGCACCCCGTGCGGCTGATTATCGTGCTGGCGGCGACAGGGGACGAAGGGCATCTGCGGGCCTTGTCCCAGTTGACCCGGCGGCTGAGCCGGAAGGAGACCCTCCGTGCCGTCCTCGAGGCCCGAAGCGAAGGGGAATTGTTGAACCTGTTGGGATCAGAGGCCTGTTGAAAGAGGCATTCTCACACCAATCTGAGCAGAAGGAGAGAACGATGAGATTTTTGGAGAGAGACCTGGTCGACTTGCACGTCAACGCGGAAGATCCCGAAGAGGCGATCCGGGAAGCCGGACGGTTGCTGGCGGAGGCGGAAGCCGTTTCGCCGGAGTATGTGGAGGCCATGGTTCGGAACTACCGGGAGCATGGGCCGTATTTTGTGCTGGCGCCGCACCTGGCAATTCCCCACGCGCGGCCGGAGGACGGCGTCAAGGAGCCCGCCCTCTCGATGGTTCGCCTGATCCACCCCGTGGAATTCGGCCACAGCGCCCACGATCCCGTCCGGCTGGTCTTCGGGCTGGGCGCCTCCTCGTCGGAGGAACATCTTCGGCTGTTGCAGCGCCTGACTCACCTGCTCGGCGATCCGGGCAACGTGGAGCGGCTGCTTCGGGCGAGCGATTATCACAACATTGAGTCCATTCTGGGAGGGGATGAGGGATGAAAGTGCTTTGCGTGTGCGGCTTGGGACAAGGGACCAGCCTGATCCTGCGCATGAATGTGGAGACGGTGCTGAAGGAGATGGGCGTCGACGCCGATGTGGAGCACATGGATGTCTCCGGCGCGTCGAGCATGCCCGCCGACTACATCGTCACCAACGGCGAACTGGCCAAGACCCTGGATGACCGGGGAGTTCCCATTATCCGGGTGGAGAACTATTTCGATCTGGACGAGATCCGAACCGCCCTGAAGGAGCATCTGGGCAAGTAATCAGGATCCGCGAGGAGGGGTGGAAGCATGGAAGTGATTCAGTGGTTGGCCACCAACTTTTTCGGCACCCCGGCGATTTTGTTGGGATTGATCGTGTTGATCGGTCTGCTGGTGCAGAAAAAAACGGCCAGTCAGGTCATCAGCGGAACCTTCAAGGCGATCATCGGCTTTCTGATCATCGGCGCCGGATCGGGGGTGATCGTCGATTCCCTGACGGTCTTCGAACCCATGTGGAAAGAGGTGTTTAACCTGCAGGACTCTTCCCTCGGAGAGTTCATCGGTCAGGACCGCTTCATCGGGAAATTCGGCAGCGCGGTCACCCTGGCGATGACCATCGGCTTTCTCATCAACGTCCTGCTGGCCCGTTTCACTCGGCTGAAGTACATCTACCTGACGGGGCACATGATGTTTTGGACAACCCTCATCTTCGCCGGCATCGTCGTCCAAACCTCCGGAAATGTTTCCTTCGGAAAGCTGGTGTTTTTCCTGACGGTCGTCATGGGCTTGTACTGGACCGTTCAGCCGGCCCTGACCCAGCCCTTCATGCGGAAGATCACGGGGAACGACAGCATCGCCCTCGGTCACACCTCCGCCTCCGTCGCTCTGCTGGGGGCGCTGGCGGGAAAGGTGTTCGGCAACAAGGAGAATGATTCCGAGAAAATCCGGCTGCCGAAGGGGCTGGAGTTCCTGCGGGATTCCAACGTCATCACCGCCTTGACCATGGGGGTTCTGTTCTTCGTCGGGGCGATGGTGATCGTCTTCAAAAACACCCCCGGGGCGAACCAGCTGATCCAGAAGGCGGGGGACCAGGACTTCGTCGTCTACTCGATCGTCCAGTCCTTCCAGTTCGCCGGCGGCATCGCCATTGTGCTGATGGGGGTCCGGATGTTCATCGGCGAAATCGTGCCGGCCTTCAAGGGCATCGCGACGAAGATCGTCCCCGGCGCCAAACCGGCCCTGGATTGCCCGGTCGTCTTTCCCTTCGCCCCCAATGCGGTGATCCTGGGCTTCCTCGGTTCCTTCGTCGGGGCGCTGCTCTGGCTGGTGATCATCGGCAACGCCGTCGGGTACATCTTTGTGCCGACGATGATCGTCCTGTTTTTCCACTCGGCGACCGCCGGGGTTTTCGGGAACGCCACGGGCGGCGTGCGCGGGGCCCTGATCGGAGGTTTCATCACCTCGACGGTGGTGGCCTGGGGGCAGTTTTTCATGGTCCGGTTCCTGATCGGTGGCACCATCCCCGACACGGCGATGTGGGCCGCCGACTCGGACATGTTCATCCTCGGGCCCGTCATCCACTTCCTGGCCAAGCTCTTCTTCTGATCCCCTGAAGCGGGGAGGCGGATGCGGGGAGGAAATTCGAGGAGCGGGGGGAGGCAATCGTGAGTTTTGTGCGCACCCTGACGGGAGACATCGATCCGCAGGAGATGGGATTCACCTATTCCCACGAACATCTCGTCTGCATCCCGCCCTACTGGCGGGAGCGGGGGGAGGACGATCTGCTTCTGGACGACAAGGAAAAGACGAAGCGGGACGTGCTGGACTTCAAGCGTCACGGCGGCCGGACGATCGTGGATGCGACGGCGGTCGACTACGGCCGCCGCGTGGAGGAAGTGAAGGCGATCGCCGAGGAGACGGGAATCTTCGTGATCGGCACCGCCGGCTTCAACAAGAGCTTTTTATGGTCGGCGCAGCTGCCGGAGCGCCTGAGAGGGCTGATCGGGGACTATGAAACCTATTATCGGTGGATCGACGAGGCTTCCATCCATCAACTGGCCGAATTCGTGATCCGGGAAGTGGAGGAGGGCTTGGAGGGAACGCCCTGCAAGGGCGGCCAGGTGAAGTTCGGAACGGGGTACAACCGCATCACGCCGCTGGAGATCAAGACGATCCGGGCGGTGGCCCGCGCCCATCACGAGACGAAGGCGCCGATCCATTCCCACACGGAGTCGGGCACGATGGCCCTGGAGCAGATGGAGATTTTGAGGGAGGAGGGGGTGGATCTCTCCTGCGTCAGCTTCGGACACATGGACCGCAACCCGGATCCCTATTACCACGAACAGGTGGCCAAGACCGGGGCGTTTCTCTGCTTTGACGGGATCGGCAAGATCAAATACGGGCCGGAGAGCATGCGGATCGATTGCATCTTGTCGCTGGTGGAGAAGGGATACGAGGACCAGATCCTGATCAGCGGCGACACCGCCCGGAAAAGTTACTACAAGCATTATGACCACGGGTTGGGGTTGGCGTACATCATCGCCAAGTGGGTGCCTCGGCTGGTGGATGAGGCGGACCGGAGGGGGTTGGACGGGGAGCGGCTGGTCCGCAAGTTTTTCTTCGATAATCCCGCCCGGTGTTTCGCCTTTAAAACTTGATCCGGGGAGGCGGAAGGCTTTCCCGATGTACCGGAAAGGGGGAAGCGCGGTGCGGTACGATCATTTGAGTTCCTTTGATTTTCGGGAGGCGGTCCGAAAGGCCCGTTACACTGCCCTGCTTCCGGTGGGGGCGGTGGAGGCCCACGGTCCCCATCTTCCCCTGGGGACGGACAATCTGCTGGCGGAGCGCCTGGCCCGGCGGGTGGCCGAACGGACCGGCGCGCTTCAGCTGCCCGTTCTTCCCTACGGCCAGGTCTGGAGCCTTCGCCGCTTTCCGGGTAGCCTCCACGTCTCCAATGAGACCCTGATCCGGCTGATCGTCGACATCGGCCGAAGCCTCCACTTTCAGGGGGTTCGCATCCTGGGGGTGATCAACGGACACCTGGGCAACGCTCCGGCCCTGAAGGAGGCGGCCCGAATCCTCTACGACGAAATCCGGGAGCTGAAGGTGTACCATTTCTTTTATCCCGGGACCCGGGAGGCGATCCGGGAAGTGCGGGAGACGCCGGCGGTCCACGCCGCCTATTTTCACGCCTGCGAACTGGAAACCTCCTACATGCTCTATCTCGCCGAAGAATTCGTGGACATGGAGCGGGCGATCCGGGACGTGCCGGCGTTTCCGGAGGAGGCGGATCTGACTCCGACGCCCTGGGAGGAGATCACGGAGACGGCCGTCCTCGGCGATGCGACCCTCGCCACGAAGGAGAAGGGGAAAAGGGTGATCGATGCGGCGGTGGACAAAATGGCGGAAATCCTGCGGAGGGAGCAGGAGCGGTTGGCTGAGGCGCCTGGATGATGAAAAGGGTGGAGGAGCCGCCGGGAGAAAGTGCCGTGCCGGTGGAGCGCTGCTTCCCCTTTCGTCTCAGGCCCGCTTCTCCATCAAAGTTCCGACCATCGGGGGTGGAAACATGCTGGAGGATTATTTTCAAAGGGTCCATGAGCTGCTCACCTTGATCGAAAAGGAGGAAGGCGACCGGCTGCGGGAGGCCGCCCGCCGGGTCGCGGAAGGGTTGCGGCGGGGCGGGATCGTCCAGCTGTTCGGCTGCGGCCATTCGCACCTGTTGACGGAGGAGGTGTTTTACCGGGCCGGGGGGCTGGTGCCGGTCAAGCCGATTCTGATCGAACCCCTGATGCTGCACGAAGGGGCCGTCCGCTCCTCCCGGCTGGAGCGGCAAAACGGCTATGCCGCGACCTTTTTGGCGGATCAGGATTTTCGGGAGGAGGACGTGGTGTTCGTCCTCTCCACCTCCGGCCGCAACCCGGTGCCCGTCGACGTGGCCTTGTACGCCAAAACGCAGGGAGCCTGCGTGATCGCGATCACCTCCCTGAAGTACGCGCAAAGCCAGCCGCCGCGCCATCATGGCGGCAAGCGACTGCACGAGGTGGTCGATCTGGTCATCGACAATCACGCGCCGGTCGGGGATGCCCTGCTGACGCACCCCAAGGTGGACGTTCCCTTCGCCCCCTCGTCCACGGTGACCGGGGCGACCCTCTTAAACGGCATCCTGGCCGAGGCCGTCGCCCTGCTGGCCGAGAGCGGCGTGGAGCCGCCGGTTTTTCTGAGCGGCAACCTCGAGGGCGCCGACGGGCACAACAAGCGCCTGATCGCCCGGTACCGGAAGCGGATCCCGCTTTTGGACGGCGAGGACGAATAGGAAGCGGAACTTGAAGGGGACCTGCGCCGAGTACCCGTGCGGTCCCCTTCGGCTTTTGAAGACGCCGGAATCCGTTCGGGCTCGTCCGCGTTCCTATAGGGGAATTTAAGGGGTAAAAGGCCCGGTTGAGGTGGAACCGCTCCCTTGATGCTTCTGTGCCTATCGGTGCTCGGGTCGGCGATCACAACCTTTGATGACCCGGATACCTCGGACATGCTGTCGGTGCTGTGTTGCTCATGTTTTATCACAACATTGAGATAAAATGGACGATCCCCCTTTTCAAAAGGGAAATGTGCGAGTTTGCACGGGAAAAAAGAGCATCCAGCCTCGCTTCAAGGTGCACGCTCCAGTTCGTTCGCCTGCCGGATCCGGATATCCCTCCGGATTCTTTTTTTCGGCAAGGAATTGACCAGGGTGGTCGATTTTGATACCCTAAAATTAGACCAGTACGGTCGATATGAGGGGGTGTAGAGAACCGAAATGGGATACGCACTCAAGTCCTTCGAAAAGTTGGATTCGGACAAGCAGAATCGGATCATCCGCGCGGCCTTGAAGGAATTCGGAGAACAGGGATACGACCGGGCCTCCACCAACCGGATCGTTCAGGAAGCCGGGATCGGAAAGGGGATGCTGTTCTATTACTTCAACAGCAAGAAGGAGCTTTACTGGCATCTGATAGATCTCAGCCTGGACGCTGTGCAACGGGAGTTTTTGGACAAAATCGACGACTCGATCGACGATGTGATCGACCGTCTGGCCCATATCTCCCGGGTGAAATGGCAATTTTTCACCGAACATCCGGAGATCAGCCGTTTTTTGACCCACTTCTTCCTGACGGATGCGGAGGACCTGCCGATCGAGCTGAAGGGGAAACTGGATCGGGTGATGCGTTACGGATTCGGCAAGGTCTATGAGAACAAGAAGTATGACCGCGGCCGGTTCCGGGACGACGTGGATCCCGATCGGGCCCGTCAATTGATCGAATGGGCGATCAAGGGATATGCCGGCGACATGATGGAGCGGTTCAAACAAAAAAAGCCGGAGCCCGCGGAGTTTCAGCGCCTGTGGGACGAGTTTGAACAATACCTTCATATTTTGAAAACGTGCTTTTACAAGCAGGGGGGAGAAGAGGGATGAGCGTCATCGAGGTGAGGCGCGTCACGAAGCGGTTCAGGAATTTCACCGCCCTCGATTCCATCGATCTGACTGTCGGCGAAGGGGAGGTCTACGGTTTCATCGGGCCCAACGGAGCCGGAAAATCGACGACGATTCGGATTTTGCTCGGGATGCTGAAGGCGACGAGCGGTTCGGCGCGGATTTTCGGGAAAGACGTGTGGAAGGATGCGGTGGAGATCCATCGGCGGATCGCCTACGTCCCCGGCGATGTGAACCTGTGGCCCAATCTGACCGGGGGCGAGGTCATCGATCTGCTGTTGAAACTGAGGGGAAACGGAAATCAGAACAAAAGGGAAGAGCTGTTGGAGCGGTTCGGATTGGACCCGCGGAAAAAGTGTCGCACCTACTCCAAGGGGAACCGGCAAAAGGTGGCCCTGGTGGCCGCCTTCGCCCAGGATGCCGATCTGTACCTGTTGGATGAGCCTACCTCCGGATTGGATCCCTTGATGGAGCGCACCTTCCAGGAATGCGTCCGGGAAGCCAAGGCGGAGGGGAAGACGGTGTTTTTGTCCAGCCACATCCTGTCCGAAGTGGAGAAATTGTGCGATAAGGTGGCGATCATCCGGCAGGGGAAGATCATCGAAGAAGGTTCCCTCGCCGATCTGCGCCATCTGACCCGCATGAACGTCATCCTCCGGACGAAGCGGCCGCCGGACGGTCTGCGGGAACTTAAGGGAGTCCATCACCTGGAGGAAAGGGACGGCGCGTTGAATTTCCAGGTGGACGGGGAGGAGCTGGATGCGGTGATCCGGCACATCTGCCGGTTCGGCATTGAACAGTTGGAATGCCTGCCGCCCACCCTGGAGGACCTCTTCATGCGGTATTACGAGGGCGCGGAAGCCGGGGGGACGGCGGAATGAGGAGGGAACGTTTCAGAGGCACCGGAAGCCTGATCAAGCTCCTGTTCCGGAAGGACCGCCTGAAAATCGCCGTCTGGTTGGCCGGCATCCTTCTGGTCACGGTGTCGGCGGCGTCCGCCTACCCGACCGTCTACAAGACGGAGGAAGATCTCGCGGGTTTTGCCCTGACCATGAAAAACCCCGCCATGAAAGCGATGCTGGGCCCGGGATACGATACGTCCGACTTCACCACGTCCTTGGCCTTTGCCACCGAAATGCTGATGTTTTCCGCCATCGCCGCGGCGGTGATGAATATTTTGCTCGTCGGCGGAGCGACCCGGACCGATGAAGAGGAGGGGCGGCTGGAGCTGATCCGTTCCCTGCCGGTGGGGCGATTGGCCTATCTGGGCGCCGCGCTGGTGGAAGCCCTGATCGTCAACGGATTGCTGGCCCTGCTGATCGGAGCGGTGCTCAGCCGCACCGACCTGGACGGCCTGACGACGGAGAGCGCCTTTTTGTACGGGGCCCTTCTGGGGAGCGCGGGCGTCCTCTTCGCCGGCATCACCGCCCTGTGCGCTCAGCTCGCGGAAACCTCCCGGGGAGCGCAGGGGTTTGCCTTCGGCGCCCTGATCGCCCTTTACGTCCTGCGGGCGGTCGGGGATGTGGAGGCGGAGGCGGCATCCCTCCTTTCGCCCCTGGGATGGGTGTCCAGGGCCTATGTGTTCCTGGAAAACGAGTGGTGGCCGGTTTGGATGACGGCGGCGGCCGCGGCTCTTCTCATCGCCCTTTCCTTTTACCTCCACGCCGTCCGCGACATGGGCGCCGGGTTCCTCCCCGCCCGCAAGGGGAGGGCGCGTGCCACCGCCTTGTTGAGGACTCCCTTCGGCTTTGTCCTGCGCCAGCAGAGGACGACCGTCTTTTTCTGGGCGATCGGCCTCTTCCTGCTCAGCGCTTCCTTCGGAGCGATTCTCGGGGAATTGGAAACCTATTACGGCGACATGGAGTTGATCCTGCAGATGTTGGGAGAGGACGACTCCGACTTGACGAAACAATTTTTGACGCTGCTCATCGTCATCGTCACCCTGTTCAGCATCGTTCCCGCCCTCCTGACCGTGTTGAAGTTGCAGGGGGAGGAAAACCAGAGCCGGTCCGAACTGTTTTACAGCGGAGCCGTATCCCGGTGGACCATGATGTTTTCCTACGGCGCCGCCGCGCTGCTCGTCTCGGCGTTGATGCAGATCATGGTCGCCCTGGGCATCTGGTCGGCGGGGGCTTCGGTCCTGGAGGGGGTCGCAACCTTTGGGGAGCTGGTTCAATCCGTCCTCGTCTATCTTCCGGCCATGTGGGTGGTGCTCGGCCTCGCCCTCCTGTTGATCGGTTTTGCGCCGAGGGCGGTTCACCTGGTTTGGCTGTATTTCACCTTTTGCTTCATCGCCGTTTATTTCGGCGATCTATTGAGATTTCCCGATTGGCTGAGCGGGATTTCCGCCTTTCACCACGTGCCGGAGCTGTTGGTGGAATCCTTCCGTCCGGAACCTGTACTCGTGCTCTTCCTGCTTTCTCTCCTCTTCACCCTTGCGGGTTACGCCGGGTACCGGAGGAGGGATATCACCGGGTAATCGGCGGCAAAGGGCGCAGAGGGTGAAGGAGAGCCTGGCGTCGGGAGTGGCTGCCGGGGTTTTTATCCAAGGCATAACGGGAATCCACTGAAGGAGCCGGGCGATCTATGCCCAGGATTTTCCTGATCTCGGGAAGCAAGAACCCTGAAGCAGGAAGGAGAAATCGGATGTTTGACTTTACGATCATCGGCGGAGGGATTGTGGGGATCTCCACGGCGTATCATCTGGTCTCCTCCGCCCCGGGAGCGAAGGTCCTGGTGTTGGAGAAGGAAAAGGCCCTCGGGCTGCATCAGACGGGCCGCAACAGCGGGGTGATTCATTCCGGCATCTACTATCGTCCGGGAAGCTTAAAGGCGCGTTTCGCCGTTGAGGGAAGCCGGGCGATGTACGACTTCTGCAGGAGACACGACATTCCCCACGAGCGGTGCGGAAAGGTGATCGTGGCGGTCAGGGATGAGGAACGGCCGCAGTTGGAGGCCCTGTATCGCCGGGGAGTTGCCAATGGTTTGCGACTTGAAAAATGGAGTCCGGAGGAGCTCAGGGAGAGGGAGCCCCACGTCCGGGGGCTGGAGGCCCTTTACGTTCCGGACACGGGGATCGTGGATTTCAGGCGGGTACTGCAGGTGCTGGCGGCGATGGCGGAGGAGAAGGGGGCCGAGATCCGGACCTCCGCCGAAGTGGAGGAGATCGAGGAGCACCGGGAATTTACGGAGGTGCACACAAGCGGCGAAACGGTGCGGACGCGGTTTTTGATCAACTGTGCCGGGTTGTTCAGCGACCGGATCGCCCGAAGGGCCCGGGTTTCGCTTGATCTGAAGATCGTACCCTTCCGCGGGGAGTATTATGAGCTTCGTCCGGAAAAGCGCCATCTGGTGAAGAACCTGATCTATCCCGTACCCAATCCGGCGTTTCCCTTTCTCGGGGTTCACTTTACGCGCATGATCGACGGGACGGTGCACGTGGGACCGAACGCAGTGTTGGCTCTGAAGCGGGAGGGGTACCGAAAGCGAGACATCCGTTTGGGGGATGCGCTGGAGGTGCTTACTTATCCCGCCTTCTGGAAGATCGCCTTCCGGTACATGCGCGAGGGAATCGGTGAAATGGTCCGTTCCTTCAGCAAAAGTGCCATGGTGAAGATGATCCGGCAATACCTCCCGGAGCTGACATCCGACGACCTCGTTCCCGCGCCGGCGGGAGTGCGCGCCCAGGCGCTGTCCAGGGACGGCCGGCTGGTGGATGACTTTGTGATCCTTCGTTCCGAACGGGGGATGCACGTATGCAACGCACCGTCACCGGCGGCCACCGCCTCCCTCAAGATCGGCTTCCACATCGCCGGCCAGGTTCTCGAACGCTGTGAGACGGCGTAGGGTTTCCATCGGAGACTTCCGTCACGGCGCTTTGCCCGGGACCGGAAGCGGGCGCCTTTGAAAGGCAATGCATATCGACGAATGGCAAAAAAGGAGGGGCTTTGTCGGGCATTCCCGCAAGCCCCTCCCGCCGTTATGCCCCGGACAAAAGGACTCAAGCCCCCTGCCGGTTGGCGTGTTGGCGCAGGACATATTTCATCACTTTGCCCATGCTGTTTTTCGGGAGTTCCTTGACGAACTCCACTTCGTGCAGGCTGTAGTCCGCCATATGCTTCCGCACGTGGGCGATGATTTCTTCTTCCGAGATTTGGGCGCCTTCCTTCAGGACCACATAGGCCCGGGCTAGCTCTCCCCACACCGGGTGCTTGACGCCGACGACGGCGGCTTCCGCCACTTCCTCCAGCTGTCCGATCACGGACTCCACCTGGGCGGGGAACACCTTCTCTCCGCTGGTGATGATCATGTCCCGCAGGCGGTCCACGACGTAGAGGAAGCCGTCGTCATCCATATAGCCCGCGTCGCGGGTGTGGTACCAACCGTTGCGGATCACTTCTTCCGTGGCCTCCGGGTTGTTCCAGTATCCTGCGAAGACGAGGGGCCCCCGGCAAACCACTTCGCCGATTTCGCCCGGCGGCAGGGCTTCGCCCGTGACGGGATCGACGATCTTCATCTCAGTCAAGTACTGGGATTTGCCGACAGAGGAACATTTGTCCATACCCATCTCCGGCATCCAGTACGTGATCGATCCCGAGTATTCGGTGGCACCGTACACCTGTATCACCTGATAGCCCCATTCGTGCATACCGGAGATCAGGTGCTCCGGAACCCGGGACCCGCCGCATATGATCATGCGGAGCGTCGGCGCCATGATGTCCTGGGTCTTCACCATCTCATACATGTAGCTGAGCATGGAGGGAACCGAAAACATGCCCGTGATCTTCTCCGATTCGATCAGATTCCAGATCTGCACCGGATGAAACTGGGTGTTGAGAACCAGGGTGATTCCCCGCAGGAGCGCGCCGATGATGAACGTCGTCCCGCTGATGTGGAAGAGGGGGGTGACGAACAAAAACCGGTCCCGGTACCGCAGGTCGAGGGTGGTCAAGTTGCCGATCACGGCATGGAACACATTGGCGTGGGTGCAGACGACCCCCTTTGGGCGCCCGGTGGTGCCCGAGGTGTAGATGATCAGGGCGGGATCGTTTTCCTCCACGTCCGCCTCGGGTTCATCCGCCGGATACCCCTGGATCAGGTGCTCGAAGCCGGTCGTGTCTTCCCCGTTGGCGATGCGGATCTCCTGCTGGATGAAGGGGAGGCTCCCCAGAAGCGGGGTCACCTGCTTGAAATCGCCATCGTAGAAGAGCACCTTCGGCGTGCAGTTTTCCAATATGTACTTGATTTCATCGGTCTTCTGACGCCAGTTGATGGGCACGGTGATGGCGCCGATCTTGGCCGCGGCGAGGTAGATGACCGGAAACGGGTGGAGATTTTTGCTGAGAATGGCGACCCGGTCTCCTTTTTGGACGTTGTTTTGAAGGAGAAAATGGGCAAGCCGGTTGACGATTTCGTTGTACTCGCGATACGTCAGCCGCCTGGTGGGCGTAACCACCGCTTCCAGATCCGGTGACAGCCGCGTTCGATGTCGAAGCAGATCTCCGATGACGCCGTTGGTCACATCCATCCCTCCAATTGAAAAATCACAAAATCCCACTGTCATGTTAGTATATTTTCGTGAAGATATAAAGGAAATTTTAATAGAAAGCTATATAAAACCCAAAGCTTTGCTCTGTTTTATCTGTAAGTTTTATAAATTAAAAAAATACAAAACCGATTGCAGGCCGGGCCGTTCCCGGCTCTGTGGAGACCGGGCGATAATCCTTGAAAGGGAATGCGGTGAGATCGCCGCTTTGCTTTCGGGTGCAGGTGGAGAAATGAAAAGAGGGCTCGTTGCGGCGGTCGTGCCGCAGCGAGCCCCTCCCTTTGGGATCACCGGTGCGAAGATTCCGGCCCGCACCGATCTCCGGGTTTTCCTCAAGCCCCCTGCCGGTTGGCGTGTTGGCGGAGAACATGCTTCATCACTTTGCCCATGCTGTTTTTCGGGAGTTCCTTGACGAACTCCACTTCGTGCAGGTAGTGGTCGGCCATGTGTTTCCGCGCATGGGTGAGGACCTCTTCTTCCGTGATCCGGGCGCCTTCCTTCAGGACCACATAGGCCCGGGCCAGCTCTCCCCACACCGGGTGCTTGACGCCGACGACGGCGACTTCCGCCACTTCCTCCAGCTGCTCGATCACGGACTCCACCTGGGCGGGGAACACCTTCTCCCCGCTGGTGATGATCATGTCCCGCAGGCGGTCCACGACGTAGAGGAAGCCGTCGTCATCCATATAGCCCACGTCGCGGGTGTGGTACCAACCGTTGCGGATCACCTCTTCCGTGGCCTCCGGGTTGTTCCAGTATCCGGCGAAGGTGAGGGGCCCCCGGCAAACCACTTCGCCGATTTCGCCCGGCGGCAGGGCTTCGCCCGTGACGGGATCGACGATCTTCATCTCGGTTGAGAAGACCGGTTTGCCCGCGGAGCCGCAGGATTTCATCCCCATCTCCGGCATCCAGAAGGTGGCGGCGCCTGTGAATTCGGTGGCGCCGTATACCTGAATCACATGGAAGCCCCACTCGTGCATTCCGGAGATCAGATGTTCCGGAACCCGGGACCCGCCGCAAATGATCATGCGGAGCGTCGGCGCCATGATGTCCTGGGTCTTCACCATCTCATACATGTAGTTGAGCATGGAGGGAACCGAAAACATGCCCGTGATCTTCTCCGATTCGATCAGATTCCAGATCTGCACCGGATGAAACTGGGTGTTGAGAACCAGGGTGATCCCGCGGGCCAGTGCCGTGATGATGAAAACCATCCCGCTGATATGGAAGAGGGGGGTGACGAACAAAAACCGGTCCCGGTACCGCAGGTCGAGGGTCCTCACAATGGAGTTGGCTCCGCTGTCGAGGTTGGCGTGGGTGCAGACGACCCCCTTCGGGCGCCCGGTGGTGCCCGAGGTGTAGATGATCAGGGCGGGATCGTTTTCCTCCACGTCCGCCTCGGGTTCATCCGCCGGATACCCCTGGATCAGGTGCTCGAAGCCGGTCGTGTCCTCCCCGTTGGCGATGCGGATCTCCTGCTGGATGAAGGGGAGGCTCCCCAGAAGCGGGGTCACCTGCTTGAAATCGCCATCGTAGAAGAGCACCTTCGGTGTGCAGTTTTCCAATATGTACTTGATTTCATCGGTCTTCTGACGCCAGTTGATGGGCACGGTGACGGCGCCGATCTTGGCCGCGGCGAGGTAGATGACCGGAAACGGGTGGAGATTTTTGCTGAGAATGGCGACCCGGTCTCCTTTTTGGACGTTGTTTTGAAGGAGAAAATGGGCAAGCCGGTTGACGATCTCGTTGTACTCGCGATACGTCAGCCGCCTGGTGGGCGTAACCACTGCTTCCAGATCCGGTGACAGCCGCGTTCGATGTCGAAGCAGATCTCCGATGACGCCGTTGGTCACATCCATCCCTCCAATTGAAAAATCACAAAACCCCATTGTCATGTTAGTATATTTGGATAAAAATATAAAGGGGTTTTGAACAGAATTCTGGCTATTTTCTTTCATTAATCCATTTCCCACTGAGAGCTAAATCTACACCTGAAAAATAGAAAACGGGGACCCGGGTCTTGTGGGAGAAGGGAAAAAAGGCCGGATGAAGAACCTTGGCGTGGAGGGCCTTGCATTGCCGGCCTGCGGACCTCGCTTTTTCAGGAGAAAAAAAACGGAGGGGGATATGGGATGGAGCCGCTGGATCACTTGACGACGGAACGGGAAAATGATAAATCCGCCGGATTGGATGAGATGAGTGCGCTGGAGATCGTCACCCTGATGAATGGGGAGGACCGGACAGTCGCCGAAGCGGTGAGAAAGGCCCTTCCGGTCATTGCCGAGGCGGTGGAAGCGATCGTGGCATCCTTCAAGGCGGGAGGCCGCCTGATTTACGCGGGTGCCGGGACCAGCGGCCGGCTGGGCGTCTTGGATGCCTCCGAACTTCCTCCCACCTTCGGCGTAGACCCCTCCAGGGCAGTCGCCCTGCTGGCGGGTGGAAGGGATGCGGTGTTTCAGGCCAAGGAGGGGGCCGAAGATGATGCGGAAGCGGGGAGGAGGGACCTGCAGGGCATTCGCCTGGAGTCCCGGGATGCGGTCGTCGGCATCAGCGCCAGCGGAAGGACCCCCTATGTGATCGGGGCGCTCGAGTACGCGAAGGAAATCGGCGCGAAGGCGATTTCCCTTTCCTGCAACCGGCCGGCGCGCATGAGTTCGATCGCCGATGTGGCCATCGAGGTGGTGACGGGGCCGGAGGTGTTGACCGGTTCGACGCGGCTCAAGGCGGGGACTGCGCAGAAAATGGTGCTCAACATGCTGAGCACCGCCGCCATGGTTCGCTTGGGAAAAACCTATAAGAATCTGATGGTGGATGTGAAGCCCACCAATGAAAAACTGGTGGATCGCGCCCGCCGGATCTTGATGAAGGCGACGGGAGTTTCCTATGAGGAGGCGGATCGAGCTTTGAAGGCGGCGGATCTTCAGGTGAAGGTGGCGCTGGTGATGATCCAGACCGGTTCCACTGCGGAAGAGGCCCGCGCCCGCCTGGAGGCTTCGGGCGGATTTGTCCGCGCCGCCGTGAAAGGGTGAGACGGGGCTTTTTCGCGGGAGCGCCCGGCAATCCCCGTGGATTTTCGACCGGGCCCGCCGACGGCGGGCCCGCTCTTTGTATGGAGCGAGAGGGTCCTTCCGGGTTTTTCCCCGGGGGTAATTTCGGGCGAGGATGGGATGACCTTTGACATGCCCGACACTCGAACTCTGTTTTTGCGGGTGCTAATGAGAACTTAAGAATTTGTTAAGGAGTTGCGCATGGGATCTTAAGTTTTTGTTGCTATGATGAACCCGTCTCCCCGGGGATGTCAATTCCGCCCCGGCGGGACAACGCTTGTTGAGGGATTTCCGGCAACCGCCGGGAACCGACGGGGGGAAGGATGATGGAGACGGGTTGGTTGGTTCGATGGATTTCGGAGCACGGGTATGCGGCTTTGTTTCTCTGCCTGAGTCCGGGGATCGCCGGATTGCCCGTTCCCGGTGAATCGGTGGTGGTGACCGGTGGGATGGTTTCTTCCCTGGGGCTGATGGAGCCGGTCCCCGCTTTTTTCACAACCTATGCGGGACTGGTTTGCGGTCTCACGGTGGATTATGTTCTCGGCCGCTGGGGAGGCGGGCCCGTGTTGCGTCGGTTGGGGACAAAAAGGGGACGGCGGCTGTGGTCGCGTTCGGAGGCGTGGATCCGGCGGCACGGAAGGAGGGCATTGTTCCTCAGCTGTTTCTTGCCGGGCCTTCGCCATGTGGTTCCCTGTCTGGCCGGGGCCGGACGCATGCGGTTCCGCGATTTCGCCCTGCGATCCTATGGCGCCGGCTTGTTGTGGATGATTCCCTATTTTCACCTGGGTGCCGCCACGCCGAAGGCGGAATGGATCGTCCTGTGGGATTCGGTGCGGCTGCCGGCGGCCTTCGCGACCGGCGGGCTGATCCTCTTCGCGGTATGCCGCCTGCGCCCAGGTCTGATCCGGGGATGGACGGAAAGGGGTGCGTCCGATTGGAGGCGAAACTGATTTTCCAGTTCTTATTGTCGGTGGTTGTGCCGGTGTTTGCCTATCTGAAGGCGGTGCTGTATCTTCAATACGCGGAGGATCGGAAAGAGGAGGGGGACTCGCACCCATTTCCGATCGGGGGATTGACCAAGGGAGGAGACCGCCCATGAAAAGCGCGACCACCGTGTTGATCGTGGATGACGACCGGGAGATCCGGGAACTGATCGGGCTTTACCTGAAAAATGAAGGATACGATGTCTTGCAGGCGGCAAACGGCGAGGAAGCGCTGGAGCAGGTGAAGAGCCGGCCCGTCGATTTGATCGTTCTGGACCGGATGATGCCCGGAATGGATGGCGTCCAGGTGTGCATCCGCCTCAGGGAAGAGCATCGGATGCCGATCATCATGCTGACCGCCAAAGCCCAGGATATGGACAAGATCGAGGGGCTTTCCGTGGGGGCCGACGATTACGTGACCAAGCCCTTCAACCCGCTGGAATTGGTGGCCCGGATCAAGGCCCAGGCTCCGACGTTACCGGATGTTCCGGGAGGAGGGCGTGGAAGAGGGGATCATCCGGCTGCAGCATCTCACCATCGACCCGGCCCGCCGCCGCGTTTGGGACGGACAGCGGGAAGTGCGTCTCACTCCCCGGGAGTTTGACATTCTCCATCTGTTGGCCGGTCGGCCGGGGGTGGTCTTTTCTCCTGAGGAACTGTACGAACGCGTGTGGGGGGAGCCGCTCATCAACGCCAACACGGTAATGGTTCACATCCGCAAAATCCGGGAGAAGGTGGAGCGGGATCCCCGCGATCCGGCGGTGATCCGGACCGTGTGGGGAGTTGGCTACAAGGCGGAGGATGTGCCGCATGGGTAAGACGTTGCGGCGATGGATGAGCGCTCCCTGGCGGTGGATCACCTCCAGTTTCCGGGTTCAGATGGCGATGGCCGTGGTCCTCTCTTTTTTTGTCGCCGTTTTTACAGTGGGGATCGGGATGCAGTTGTTCGATGCACAGGAACCGAAAATGGATGGGCAACCGCCTGCGGGTTCGATTGCGCCGCCCGACTCCCGGGAGGAGATCTCCCAATCCAAATACGGGTTGAGCCTCACTTATGGCCTGAAGCTGAGGCTCCGGGAATTGGCGTCGGAACTGCAGGCGAATCCCCAAATTTCCTCCGATCGATGGAAGGATATTTCCTGGCCTCCCTTTTCATGGGCGCTGACGGATGACCGGGGCCGGGTGTTGGTCCGCGTCGGGGAGATGCCGGGGGATCGCATCGACGTTCATGCCTTTCTGCAGCGGGTCGAATCCTCGAGCCGGTCGGCGGGGGATTCGTCAGAAGGGGAGATTGCCGCCTACTATCCCTTCGAGATGAAGGGGGAAGCCCGTTATCTCTTCGGGGTGCAGCGGTTGGGGGAGATGCCGGTTCACCGGGAGGAACACCCGATGCGCCCCCTTCTGATTCTCTCCGCCTCCTTGGCGGCCTTTCTGGTTTCCTATATTTGGTTGACCCGCGGCAAGCTGAGCCAGATACGCGACTTGGCGAAGGGGATGGATCGGATCGCGGAAGGGGATTTCTCCTTTCGCCTGAAGGAGAAGGGGAGGGATGAGCTGGGCTCTCTCATCACCAATATCAATCGGATGGCCGACCGCCTGGAAGAGAACCGGGAGAGGGAAAGAGCCTGGGAACGCAACCGGATGGAACTGATCACCCATGTCTCCCACGATCTGCGCGGACCCCTCACGTCCATCATCGGGTATTTGCAGCTCATGCGGGACAAACCCGAACTGGAAAAGGAGGAGCTTCTCCACTGCGGCGGGATTGCCCTCAACAAATCCCTCGGATTGAAGCGGATGATCGACGATCTGTTCGAGTATGCCAAACTGAGCCACCCCAACGTGCGGCTGCACCGAAAGCGGATTTCCCTGACCCGCCTGTTGGAGCAGTTGTTGGAGGAATGCTTCGTCTTGACTGAAGAGAAGGGGGTTCGGCTGCAGAAGGAGTTGCCGGAGGATCCGCTGGTGCTGGACGGGGATCCGGTGCTGTTGGCGCGCCTGTTTGAAAACCTTTTGGACAATGCGCTGCGACACGGGCAGGGAGAGCGGATTCGGGTCGTTGCGGTAAGGTCGGCGGACTGGGCCGCCATCACCGTGGCCAATCCGGCGGAGGAATTGGATCCTTCGCTCCTTGAGCGGTTCTTTGACACCTTCGTGACGGGGGATGCCTCCCGCCGCGAAGGAGGTTCCGGCCTGGGCCTCGCCATCGCCAAGAGCGTGGTGAAACTCCACGGCGGAGAGATTGGCGCGGAGCAGAAAGCGGGGGAACTCCGGATTCACATCCGGCTGCCCCTTTGCCCGTGCGAGTCCGACGAAAAGGAAAGCGGAGGATGAACGCCGGCGATAAGGATGGGCGGGGGATCAGCCTTTCTGTGGCGGGAGCGTCATCCCATCCTTGTATCCCTTATAATATCCAAATTTGTTTATTAAAATGGTTAACGGAGGTGAGGGTGGGTGGTTCGGTTGTTGGTGTTGGGGCTGTTGTCCAAAAAGCCCATGTCCGGGTACGAAATCCAGCAGTACCTGCAGCTTTCCCATACCGAAAAGTGGGCGGACATTTTGCCGGGATCGATCTATCATGCGCTGAAGAAGATGGAGAAGGAAAAGCTGGTCGAAGTGCAGGCGGTGAAACGGACCGGCCACCGATCGAAGGCGATTTACGGCATCACTTCTGCCGGGAAAGAGGAATATCGGCGTCGGTTGAAGGAGACGTTGCGCACTCCGTCGGTGGCTTTGCCCAAAGCTTTTTACATTGCCCTGGGTTATCTGGATGATCTGTCCCGGGAAGAGGTGAAGGCCGCTCTGGATGAGCAGATCGCCAAGGTGGAAGCGGAGCGGAATCTGTGGTTGACGGGAGAAGCGGCCAAAGAGGAGGCATGGCCGCTTCCGGCAGTCATCAAGGCCGCCTTTGCGAGCGCCCGAGAGCATTTCGAGGTCCATTTGCGTTTTCTGCGCACCCTGCGGACGTTGATGGATACGGAGCCGCAGCCGCTTGTGGATCTTCACCTGGATGAGATCGGGCAGGATTAGAGGTCGGGTGCGTGGGTCTGAAGGAGGAGACAGCAGCGAGCGCTTTGCCTCCCGGCGGGGAGAGTTTTCCCGGAACGCTTTTTTTCGAAGGGATGAAAAAGGATTGACGAAGCAATCCCTTCCGTGTTATCTTATACTCAACATTGAGTATTTAATATTGGTTAAATAAATTTGACCCAATAGGAAGAGGAGGGACAAAATGGACCCGTTGATCCAAGTCCGCGGTTTGGTGAAACGGTACGGCGGACGGACGGTGGTAAAGGGGATCGATCTCGATATTCGCCCCGGGGAGGTGGTGGCGCTGATCGGCCCCAACGGAGCGGGAAAGACCACCGCGCTGGAGATGATTTTGGGATTGCGCCCATCCGACGGGGGGAGTGTCGTCTATTGGTGTGACGATCCCCGGAGACATCTGGGCGTTCAGCTGCAGTCCACCCCCTTCTTTCCGGCGTTGACGGCGGCGGAGAACCTGCAGCTGGTCGCGTCCTTTTACGGGGTGCGGCTCCACCGCGCAGAGATGAGGGAGATTCTGGAGCGGTGCGATTTGGCGGAGGTGGAAGGTACCGAGGCGTCCCGCCTGTCCGGCGGACAACAGAAGCGGCTTGCCATCGCCCTCGCCCTCGTTCACCGGCCCCAAGTCCTTTTCCTGGACGAACCGACGGCGGCGCTGGATCCCCGCGCCAGAAAGGAGATTCGCGATCTGATTCGCCGCCAGTCCCGATCCGGGACATCGATCGTCTTCACTTCCCATGACATGGAGGAGGTGGAAAAGCTGGCCGACCGGGTGATCCTGATCCATCGGGGAGAGGTGCGGGCGGCGGGCCCGCCGGAATCCCTGCCGCGACAGCACGGGGTTGAGGATTTGGAGGAGCTGTATCTCGAATTGACTGTTTAACCCGACCTCAGGAGGTGAAAAAATGGATACCGCATTGCGGATTCTGCTGAAGAGCGCCTTGCGCGACCGGATTTCCCTGTTCTGGTCGGTAGTTTTGCCGGTGGGGTTGTTGATCGGTCTCGGGATCGTTTTCGATTCGCCGGAATACCGCGGCCGGCTGTTGGCCGGGTCGGCGGCGATGGGTGTCTTTTTCTGGGCGCTGTTCGGCATCGCCTTTGAAACCCTGTCCCACCGGAACCGGGGGGTTTACAAGCTGCTCCGGGCGACTCCTTTTCTCACGGTCGCTTTCGTCTTGAGCATGACGATCGCCCGGGCCCTGATTGCTCTGCTGAGCGGTGCCGTTGTGATTGCCACCGGGGCGGTCGCGTTTGGCGTGGATGTCGGGTGGAGAGAGAGCCTGCTGATGCTTCCGGTGTTGCTTTCCGGCACCCTGTGCTTCACCTGTCTCGGCTTTTTGGCGGCCAATCTGGCGGGAAATGAAGCCCAGGTGAGCATGGTCTGCAATCTCTTTTCCCTTCCGATGCTCTTTGTCAGCGAAGCCTTTTATTCGCTGGACAAGGCGCCCCACTGGTTGCAGGGACTGAGTCGGGTTCTGCCCTTTTCCCATTTTGTTGACGCTCTCCGCCTCTCGCTGGAAGGCGATGCATCGGGAATCGTCCTGCCGCTCCTGGTTCTGTCGGGGTTCACCGCCCTGTTTTTGGTGCTGGCGGTGGTTACTTTTCGCTGGGATGCGGAGGGGGGAAGGACTCCGGCCAATCGCTCGAGGGATTGACATGGAAAAACAAAGGCTTCGGAAAGGAATTCCGAAGCCTTTGGCAGGTTTTTTACGCCTTTTCCTTCAAGGCGTTTTTCATCCAATCCTTCCCTTCGGTGAAGCGGGAGACGAGCATGCTTGCCACCGTGTCGCCGGAGGCGTTGACCATGGTGGCCGGCGGATCGACCAGGGTTCCGATGACGGCCAGGATGGGGAGCGCTTCGGCCGGAAACCCGTACATGGTGACGATCAGCATCTCGCCGATGAAGCCGCCGCCGGTCACCCCGGACATCACGACCCCGCTGAGGACGGCGATCAGGATGGCGGTCAAATAGGTGTCGATCCCCTCAAAGGGGATGTTGAACAGCCCGAACAGAAAAGAGATTTTCAGGATGGCGCTGATGCAGGAACCGTCCATGTGGATCGTGGCTCCCAGCGGGATCACCACATCGCGCACATCCTTTTTGACGCCCAGCTTGGCCGCGGCGGTCAGGTTGGTGGGGATGGTGGCCACGCTGCTGCCGGTGGCCAGCGCCGTCACCGCCGGAGAGGGGATCGCGCTCCAGAATCGGCGGACGCCCCTTCCGCCTCCGGCCAGGAAGGCGTACAGGGTAAAGAAAACGGCGAAATACAAGAGGGCCACCGGATAGTAGACAGCGACCGCCCGGGCGTAGGAGCCGACCAGCTGAGGGCCGAATTCCCCCACCAGCGCCGCGAAGTAAGCCCCCAGACCGACGGGGGCGTACCACAGGATGATCCCCACCAATTTGATCAGCACCTCGGACAGGGCGGACAGGCCCCGGGCCACCATCTCCCCCTTTTCCCCCGCCTGACTGACGGCGATCCCGAAGAGCGCGGCCATCAGGATCAGGGCCAGCATCCGTTCCTTGGACAAGAGATCCCGAAAGTCGGGGGCCGTCACCGTCTGGACCAGCTGTTCGCCCAGGGTGATCTCCTCCTGTCCTTCCGGTTCCTCCAGCGTGATGTTCACTCCCTCCGCCGGGTTGAACATTTTCACGGCCCCCAGCGTCAGCAGGGAAGAGATGATGCCGGTGACCACGAAAATGAGGAGCATCCAGCCCACGATTTTGCCCAGCCGCTTCAGGCTGGACATGTTGGCGATTGAACTGCTGATGGTGACGAACACCAGAGGTACCACGATCACGAACATCAGGTTCAGAAAAATATCCCCCAGAGGCTTCAGCACCGCCGATTTGGGCCCCAGGATGAAACCAATCACGCTGCCCAGAGCGATGGCGGCCAGAAGGATGAGGGGGAATCGATAAGCACGCAGAAAAGCCATCGCGGATGATTCCTCCTTCGCATCCAATCATACCCGAAGAACGAACCCCGCGCCACGTTTGTTTCATTCCTGTTTTTACAGCCGGATTCCCCGGGGGACCGCCACCCGTTCCAGGAAGCGGAAGGCGAGGTCGAACAGGATGGCCAGAAGAGCGGCCGGGATCGCTCCCGCCAGGATCAAGTCGTCCCGGTACATTCCAAGACCCCGGTTGATCAAGTCCCCGAGGCCACCGGCGCCGATAAAGGTGGCCAGGGTGACCAAACCGACGGTGAAGACGGAGGCGGTGCGGATGCCGGCCATGATGATGGGAAGGGAGAGGGGGAGTTCCACCTTGAGCAGGATCTGCCGGGAGGTCATGCCCATTCCCCTTCCGGCCTCGACGATGGCCGGGTCGACGCGAATGATGCCGGTGTAGGTGTTGCGCAGGATCGGAAGCAGTGCATACAAAGTGAAGGCGATGACGGCGGAGTCCCGGCCGATCCCGATGAAGGAGACCATGAAGGCGAGCAGGGCCAGGCCGGGCACGGTCTGGATGACGGCGGTCGCCCCGATCACCCACTCGGCCAGCTTCCGGAAACGGGTCAGCAGGATGCCGAGGGGAACGGCGATGAGAATGGCGGACAGGATGGATGTGGCCGACATGACGATATGTTCCTGAAAGGCGATCCAAATGTCCGTCTTCCGCTCGACAAAGGTATGGATGAGTTCCATCGTGTCGCTCCTTTCGATAGGCAGGTCAGTCGCCGACTTTGCCCCATTCGGCCAGACCGTCCATCATGCTGGTTCGGCTGACGTATCCGACCAGCCGGTCCGCTTCCAGCACGGGGACCATCGGAATGCGGGGATCCCGGAAAATGGCGGCGATCTCCCCCAATCCGTCGCGGGCGCTCACCCCTTGGGGAGGAGGTTTCAGAATGTGGCCGACGGAAGTGTTTTCGTGGCGGCTCGCTTCCAATTGTTCCAGGGTGACGATGCCCAGCAGGCGTTTTCGGGTGTCCGTCACGAACAGGGCTTCCAGTCCCTCCTCCTTCATCAGGCGCAGCGTTTCGGCGGGTTCCTGATCGGGATGGGCGGTGACCGGCGCCGGACACATCAGGTCGTTGACCGTGGGGACGCCGTTCTGCGCTTTTCGCCGCCGGTGGACGCCGATGAACTCCCGGACGAATTCATCGGCGGGATGTTCAAGCAGCTGGTCCGGTGTTCCCGTCTGCACCAGCCTCTTCTCGTTCATGACGACGATCCGGTCCGCCACCTTGAGGGCTTCGTCCATGTCGTGGGTGACGAAGACGATGGTTTTCCGCATTTCCGACTGGAGGCGGATCAGGTCGTCCTGCAGCTGTTCGCGGCTGATGGGGTCCAGGGCGCTGAAGGGCTCATCCATCAGGACGATGTCGGGTTCTCCCGCCAGCGCCCGGGCGACGCCGATCCGCTGCTGTTGTCCGCCGCTCAACTCCGAGGGGTAGCGGTCCCGGAAGGTGTCCGGCTCCAGCCCCACCATGTCGAGCAGCTCGTCGACCCGCTTTCGGCACGCTTCCCGGTCCCACTTTTTCAGTTGGGGAACGAGGGAGATGTTTTCCGCCACGGTCATGTGGGGGAACAAGCCGATCTGCTGGATCACGTATCCGATGTTGCGGCGCAATTCCACCGGATCGATCCCGGAGATATCCCGGCCGTCGATGGTGATGCTGCCCTCCGTCGGCTCGATCAGCCGGTTGATCATGCGCAGGGCGGTCGTTTTTCCGCAACCGCTGGGGCCGATCAGGACCAGCAATTCCCCTCTGGAAATCTCCAGGCTGAAATTCTTGAGGGCGACGGTTCCGTCCTCATACTTCTTGGTCACACGGTCAAATCGGATCATTCTCCATCCCCTTTACTGAATCAACCCTTTTTTCTTCAGGAACCGGATGGCCACATCCCGGGGTTCCTTGTTTTCCAGGTTCACCTCGGCGTTCATTTCCGACATCTCTTCGGTGCTGATCTGCCCGGCCAGCATTTCCAGGGCTTCCTTCAATTCCGGGTGGGACTCCAGGGTTTCCCGCCGGACGACCGGGGCGGCGTCGTAGGGAGGGAAATATTGCTTGTCGTCCTCCAGGACCGCCAGATTGAACTGCCGGATTCTCGGATCGGTGGAAAAGCCGGTGATGATGTCCACTTCTCCCTTGTGGACCGCCTGGTACATCAGGTCTTCATCCAGGGAGACCTTTTTGCCGAATTGAAATCCGTAGGCTTTGGTGAGCCCCTCATAGCCGTCCGCCCGTTCATAGAAGGTTCCGGGGGCGCCGAAGGCGAGGGAGCCGGCTTTCCCCTTCAGATCGCCCAGTCTGGAGGCGCCGAGGGAGTCCGCCTTGTCCTTTCGCATGGTCATCACATGGTTGTTGGCAAATCCCAGGGGCTTCAGCCATGTCACATCCAGCTCATCCTCGTACCCTTTTTTGGTCGCTTCGTATATTTCATCGGGCGTCATGCCGGGCCGAAATTCCTTGTGAAGGATGGCCATGTATCCCGTGCCCGTGTATTCCACGTACAGATCGATGTCCCCCTTTTTAAGGGCTTCCGTCAGGACCGTCTCCGAACCGAGTCCCTCCTTGACTTCCACTTCCAGGTCGGTGTGTGCCTTGATCGTCTCCGCCAGCAGATGGGACAAAATCCATTGTTCCGTCCAATCCTTTCCGGAGACGATCACTTTGCCGGAGTCCGCCTGGCCTCCGCAGGCGGTGAGCAAGAGGATCAAGAAAAGTGGGACGAGAAGAAAGATTTTTTTCATTTTATTACCTCCATAGGGAAACATTCGTTTGCTAAGTACCCTTTCTGCTCCGGCAAAAAACGCCTTTTTCGGGCGGGGTTTCCGCCTTTCTTCGTTGTATTTTTTTGAAAAAAGATTCAATTTGTCGTTTCAGGACTCCCCAATCCGGTAAAATAGGGGTGGAGCCTGCTGGCGATGATGGTTGCGAGAAGAGCGTGGGGAAGGGGATTGAAAGAGATTGTACAGCGTCTACTCCAACGATCGGTTGTTTGCTGTCGTCGATCTCATGGAGGGAATCGAGGGAAGCCGATTTGAGATCCTTGAGTACAAGGAAGTGAAAAAAAGCGGTGCCCCTTTGCGGCAAATCCGGATTGTTCTGAACGAGGGGGAGGTCCGGTCTGCGGAGGGTGTGCTCCAGTTTTTCAAGGGGAACATCGGCGTGAAGACCAAACCGGGGGAGGGAGGGGCCGCCTCCGAAATCCTGCGGAAAGCGATGACCGGAATTCTGGCGAAGGAATCCCTGGTCAAACAACCCCTCATGCTTCCCGTCTACAGCGGCGAGGGCGAAATCTATCTGAAGCCGTCCTTTGGTCACTATCAGCTTCTCTGGATGGAGCGGGAGGAGATTATCGTCGACGAGAATGTGTTTCTCGCCTGTGACGCGACCGTCAGTGTCAGCCCCGTCCGGATCAAGCTCCCCGCTTCGGAGGGCAAGGAGGACAAGGTGCTGCTGCAGGTGAAACTGTCCGGCACCGGCGCCTGCGTGCTGCAGCTGCCCGTTTCTCCGCAGGAGGTCATGTGCCTTCCCGTCGCCGAGGAAAAATTGCAGCTGGAAGGTTCCTATGCCTTTCTGCGGAAGGGGGCGGTCCAACTCAGCGTGACCGGCAAAGGGAAGGATTCCCTCTCCTATCATTTCTCCGGAACCGGTGAGGTGTGGGTCGCTCCCACCAAGGACGTCCGTTGACCTATGAAACAGCGTGACGGGAATGGGGCATGTTAGAAACGGAGGCTTCGGTGAATCCACTTGTACCTTTCACATGCGAACACGAAGAGGGGGATTTCCGTGAAAATCAAACTGACCAGCGTACTGGTGGACGATCAGGAGAAGGCCCTCCGGTTTTACACGGAGGTTTTGGGCTTTGTGAAGAAACGGGATGTTCCGGCGGGTGGAGCCCGGTGGCTGACGGTAGTTTCACCCGAGGGTCCCGAAGATGTGGAGTTGCTTCTTGAGCCGAACAGCAATCCGCTTATTCAGATCAACGGCCAGCCCGCCGCCGCGGCCTATCAAAAGGCTCTTTATGAGGCGAAAATTCCCTATACCATGTTTTTTGTCGAGGATATGAATAAGGAATACGAGCGCTTGAAAAAACGAGGGGCCACCTTCGTCATGGAGCCCACCAAAACCGAATGGGGCTACCAGGCCATGATCGATGATACCTGCGGCAACCTCATCATGATTGCGCAGGAGGAAAAGTGACGGTTTCTGAAAGGTGCCCCTTTCAGAGTGGATATTGACAGTCCGACACCGGATCAAGTATCATGACAGAAACAGCTGTGGGGCGCAAGCGGACGAATTCCGCGGGCGTTGCGCCCCTCGAAGGAACGGACAATTTCATAGTGAGAGCGCTCTTATCAAGAGAGGCGGAGGGACTGGCCCGATGAAGCCCGGCAACCTATCGGAAGCGATTCCGGTGTGGTGCCAATTCCTGCAGAGAGTCTATCTCTGAGAGATGAGAGTCTGGAACCCCACCCAACCTTTCATCCGCAGAGATGGAAGGTTATTTTTTTACAAAGGATGATGGCGATGGAGAAGCACCCGTTGGTTCGACGGATGGAGGAAAAAATCCTGATCCTGGACGGCGCGATGGGAACGATGCTTCAGCAGGCGGGACTTTCCGCCGAGGATTTCGGCGGGGAGGCGCTGGAGGGATGCAACGAAATGCTCAATTTGACCCGGCCGGACCTGATCCGAAGAATTCACGAGGATTATCTGGCGGCCGGGGCGGATCTGATCGAGACCAACACCTTCGGGGCGACGCGGATCGTGCTGGAGGAGTACGGACTCGGGGACCGGGCGGAGGAGATCAACCGGAGAGCCGCCGAGCTGGCGGTGAACGCCGCCCGCCGGTGGTCGACGCCGGAACAGCCCCGCTTCGTCCTGGGGGCGATGGGGCCGACGACGAAGACCCTTTCCCTGACCGGAGGCGTCACCTTCGACGGGTTGGTCGACGCTTACCGGGAGCAGGCCCGGGGACTGCTTCTGGGAGGCGTGGACGCGCTGCTTTTGGAGACCGCCCAGGATACCCTCAACGTGAAGGCGGGGGGCATTGGAATTCGCCGTGCCTTTGAGGAACTGGGGCGGGAGGTGCCCCTCATCATCTCCGGGACGATCGAACCGATGGGGACGATGCTGGCCGGTCAAAACATCGAAGCCTTCTATCTCTCGGTGGAGCACCTGAAGCCGGTGGCCGTCGGCCTCAACTGCGCCACCGGACCGGAATTCATGCGGGATCATCTCCGGACCCTGTCCGGGCTGGCCCGGTGCGCGGTCAGCTGTTATCCCAACGCGGGATTGCCGGACGAAGAGGGGCGGTACCACGAGACGCCCCGGGCGCTTGCGTCGAAACTGGCCGCCTTTGCCGACGCGGGCTGGCTCAACATTGCCGGGGGTTGCTGCGGGACGACGCCGGAGCACACCCGCGCCCTGGCGGAAGCCCTGCGGGGGAAGAGGCCCAGACGGCCGATTTCGTCCCATCCGCCGGCGGTTTCGGGGGTGGAGGCGGTCTTCCTGGAAGAGGACAACCGCCCCCTCCTCGTCGGCGAGCGGACCAACGTGATCGGTTCGCGCAAATTCCGGGAACTGATCGCCGACGGCCGGTATGAGGAGGCGGCGGAGATCGCCCGCCGGCAGGTGAAGGGCGGCGCCCAGATCATCGACGTCTGCCTGGCCGATCCGGACCGGGATGAGCTGGAGGACATGGAGCGGTTTCTCGAACATGCGGTGAAGAAGGTGAAAGTTCCCCTGATGATCGATTCCACCGATCCGGCGGTGGTCGAACGGGCCCTCACCCATTCCCAGGGAAAAGCGATCATCAATTCGATCAATTTGGAAGAAGGGGAAGAGCGCTTCGCCGCGGTGGTTCCCTTGCTCCGCCTTTATGGAGCGGCGGTGGTCGTGGGGACGATCGACGAGGAGGGGATGGCCGTCGATCGGGATCGGAAACTGGCGGTGGCCCGCCGTTCTTACGAATTGTTGACGGAGAAATACGGGGTGGCGCCCGAGGACATCATCTTCGATCCCCTGGTGTTCCCGGTAGGAACCGGGGACGAAGCCTATATCGGCTCCGCGCGGGAGACGGTGGAGGGCATCCGGCTGATCAAAGAGGCCTTCCCCCGCTCCGCCACGGTCCTGGGCATCTCCAACGTTTCCTTCGGCCTGCCCTCCGCCGGCCGGGAGGTGCTGAACGCCGTCTTTCTCTACCACGCCACGAAGGCGGGCCTGGACTACGCCATCGTCAACACGGAGAGGCTGGAGCGCTACGCGTCGATTCCCCCGGAGGAAGTTCGGCTCGCCGAGAGGCTCCTTTTCGAAACAACCCGGGAAAACTACGAGGCGGTTTTAGGCGAATTCACCCAATTCTACCGACAGAAGAAGGAGGAGGAGAAGGCGGAGCCGGCGGTCCGCCTCCCCCTGGAGGAGCGGTTGGCCCGCTGCGTGGTGGAGGGATCCAAGGACGGGTTGTTCGATGATCTGAAGGAGGCCCTTGGCCGGTACGATCCCCTGGACATCATCAACGGCCCTCTGATGAAGGGAATGGACGAGGTGGGTCGCCTCTTCAACGACAACCAATTGATCGTCGCCGAGGTGCTGCAGAGCGCCGAGGTGATGAAGGCGGCCGTTTCCTTCCTCGAGCCCCACATGGAAAAGGCGGACACCCATATGAAGGGAAAAATCCTCCTGGCCACGGTGAAGGGGGATGTCCACGACATCGGGAAAAATCTGGTGGACATCATCTTGTCCAACAATGGTTACGAGGTGATCAACCTCGGGATCAAGGTGACCCCCGAGCAGTTGATCGAAGCCTGCCGTCGGGAGGAGCCGGATGCCATCGGCCTCTCCGGTCTCCTGGTCAAGTCGGCCCAGCAGATGGTGGTGACGGCCCAGGATTTGAAGGCGGCGGGCATCGAGGTGCCCATCCTGGTGGGCGGAGCCGCCCTCACCCGCAAGTTCACGGAGACGAAAATCGCCCCGGAGTATTCCGGGATCGTCCTCTACGCCAAGGACGCGATGCAGGGGTTGGAGCTGGCCAACCGGCTGATGGACGGCGATGAGCGGCGGAAGGTGGAAGGCGAACTCCGGAGGAGACGGGAGCGAACCTCCAGGCGCGCCGCCGGAGGAAACGACGGCGGTCCGGCCGTTCTCACCGCGGAAAGGCATTCTTCCGTCCGGCGGGACGCTCCGGTGTTCGAGCCGCCGGATTTCGAACGGCACATCTTGCGGGAGGTTCCCGTCGACCACCTCCGTCCCTATGTGAACGAACAGATGCTCCTGGGCAAGCACCTGGGACTTCGAGGCAATGTGGAAGAGCTCCTCGCCCGGGGGGACGGAAAAGCCCTCCGGCTGAAGGAGGAGGTGGACGCCTTCTTCGCGGAGGCGGAGGAAAAGGGCTGGATCCGGCCGCAGGGCATGTACCGCTTTTTTCCCGCCCAGGGGGACGGGAACGACATCCTCATCTATGATCCCCGGGATCCGCGGCGGGTGCTGGAGCGGTTCTCGTTCCCGCGGCAGAAAAAGGATCCGTATCTCTGCCTGTCCGACTTTCTCCGCCCGGCCGGGTCCGGGGTGATGGATGCGGTGGGCTTCCTGGTGGTGACGGCGGGGGAGGGGATCCGGGAGCGGGCCGAACGGTGGAAGGAGCGCGGCGATTACTTCCGGTCCCACCTGCTTCAGGCGGCGGCCTTGGAATTGGCGGAAGCCTTCGCCGAACGGCTCCACCAGATCATGCGGGAGCGGTGGGGCTTTCCGGATCCGCCGGAGATGACGATGAAACAGCGGTTCGCCGCCCGGTATCAGGGAATCCGGGTCTCCTTCGGCTATCCCGCCTGTCCCGATTTGGAGGATCAGGCGAAGTTGTTCCGGCTGATGGAGCCGGAGGCGATCGGCGTCCGGTTGACGGAAGGGTTCATGATGGAACCAGAGGCGTCGGTGTCGGCGATGGTTTTTTCGCATCCGGAGGCCCGCTATTTCAATGTGCTGTGATGGAGGGACCGGCTTTTCGAAACCGGCCGGGGGCGTTCCGCGACCGCCCCCGCTTGCGGGCGAACGGTTGCGGCGTGCCCCTGCGGCCGCCTCTTTAGAAAAACGAGAACCAAGGGGGGAGACCGGTGGGGGAAAAGCGATGTTTGAAGGAGCACCTGCGAGAGAACCTGATTGTCGGGGACGGGGCGATGGCCACCTATTTGTACCAGCAGGGGGTGCCGGTCGGGCTCTGCTATGAAGAGCTGTGTCTCACCCGTCCGGACCTGATCCTGGAAGTGCACCGGGCATACTTCGAGGCGGGAGCCCGGCTCCTGGAGACCAACACCTACGGCGCCAACCGGGAGCGGCTGACCCGTTACGGACTGGAAGGCAAGGTGACCCGGATCAACCGCGCCGCCGTCCGTCTGGCCCGGGAGGCGGCGGGAAATGAAGCCTTCGTGGCCGGAGCGATCGGTTCGGTCCTGGCGGGGCGGGTGCCCCGCTACGACAGGGATGAATACCGGGACATGTATGAAGAGCAAGCGACGGCCCTGCTCCATGCCGGTGCGGATGCCATTCTGCTGGAAACCTTTTTGGACCTGGAGGAGCTGCTGCTGGCGGTGGAGGTGATTCGCCCCCTGACGGAGGTTCCGCTCATCGCCCAACTGGCCCTGCTCGAGGTGGGAAGGACCCGGGACGGCTACCCGCTGACGGAGGCCTTTCGCCGGCTGCAGGAAGCCGGCGTCGACGGGGTGGGGCTCAATTGCCGGCTGGGACCGGCGGAATGCCTTCGCTCCCTGGAGCAGGCGGCGGTGCCGGAGGACGTGTACTTGTCCGCCTTTCCCAACGCCGGCCGGCTGGGGATCACCGACGGCGAATACCGGTACAAGTCGTCGCCGGAGTATTTCCGGGAAAGCGCCCTGAGGCTCCGGGAGCAGGGCGTCCGCCTGATCGGCGGCTGTTGCGGGACCACGCCGCAGCACATCCGGGCGATGGCGGAAGCTTTGAGAGGGCTTTCCCCCCTGCCGCGGATCAATCCGGAGGGCGCTTCCCTTGAAAGGGATTCCGTCCCCCTCGCGGTACAGCCGCCCCGGAAGGAACCGGCCATCACCGAAAAGGTGGAGGCCGAACGGACGGTGATCGTCGAGTACGATCCTCCCCGGGATCTGGATATCGCCCGCTTTCTTCACGGCGCCACTCGGCTGAAGGAGGCCGGGGCCGACGTGATCACCCTGGCGGACAACTCGATGGCGACGGCCCGGATGAGCAACATGGCCCTCGGAGCCATCTTGAAATCCCGGGGCATCGAACCCCTGGTTCACGTCACCTGCCGGGACCGCAACCTGATCGGCCAGCAGTCCCATCTGATGGGGCTGTGGGCCCTGGGGATCGACCAGGTGCTGGTGGTGACCGGGGATCCCACGCGGATCGGCGATCTGCCGGGATCCAGTTCCGTCTACGATGTCTCCTCCTTCGACCTGATCCGGATGGTGAAGCAATTGAACGAGGGGATCTCCTTCTCGGGAAAGCCCCTCAAGCAGCGGGCCCGCTTCGTCGTCGGGGCGGCCTTCAATCCCCACGTTCACAACCTGGAGGCCGCCGTCCGCCGGTTGGAGAAAAAGGTGGAGGCCGGGGCCGACTTCGTCATGACCCAGCCGGTATATGATCCCGAAACCATCGGGCGGATCCATGAGGCGACCCGGCATGTCGGCATTCCCGTCTTCATCGGCATCATGCCCCTCACCGGGTTTCGGAACGCCCTCTTTTTGCACAATGAGGTGCCCGGAATCAAAATCGCTCCGGAGGTCATGGAGCGAATGCGGCGGTGCCGTGGGAAGGAGGAGAGCCGCAGGGAAGGGGTGGCCATCGCCCGGGAGCTGGTGGACGCGGCTCTGGAACACTTCCGGGGTATCTATTTGATCACCCCCTTCTTCCACTGGCGGATGACCGCCGAATTGACCCGTCACATCCGGGAGCGGGACAGGAGGCATGCGGTGGTGGGAGAGTAGATAAATGCGGATCCGGGCGCCTTCGCCCGGATTCAGACTGTATAGGGAGGGAGCGGTTTTTCGCCGGGGCGGAAAATCGCCTTTCGGCTCGCAAGCCTTGAGGATTGTCCAATCCCGATCCGGACAGCTGTCCTTTCAAATGCCGCGTAGAGGGCCGATGGTCCGGCGATACGGTCCCGCACCCGGCAAAGCCTGCTCCCGCCGGAGCAACGGACGCTCCTCCGCAACGCCTCCGGGCGACCGGAAGAGGATTGCCCCCTTCGGCGACGAAATACTCGTTAGAAGATGCTTTCACCGGGAGAGAGGCGGAAAGGGCGGAACGGAATGGAGATTTTGCAGGTCAAACTGGAACGGGCGGGTTACAGCCGAGGCCGGGAGATTCTGCGGGATGTGTCGTTCTCCCTGCGAGCCGGGGAGATGATGGGGTTGATCGGGCCCAACGGCGCCGGGAAGAGCACCGTCATCAAAGCCATCCTGGGTTTTTTGAAGCACGTGGTGGGCCGGGTACATCTGCGGGAGGCCTGCCGGTACGGTTATATCCCCGAACATCCGGTTTTTTACGAGGATCTGACCGTGTGGGAACATCTCGAACTGGCCGCTTCCGTCTGGGGAATGCCGCGGGCGGCCTTTGAGGAGAGGGCTCTGGGGCTTTTGGAGCGGTTTCAGCTGAGGGGGGAGATGCACCATCTTCCCCGGGCCTTCTCCAAGGGAATGCAGCAGAAGTTGATGTTCGTGACGGGCTTCCTGTTGCAACCGGACCTCTATGTGGTGGACGAACCCTTTATCGGTTTGGATCCGAGGGCGACAAAAACGCTGCTTCAGCTGCTTGAGGAGGAGCGGAGGCGCGGGGCGGCCGTCCTGCTGTCCACGCACGTTCTGGACACGGCGGAAAAAATCTGCGATTCCTTTCTCTTGCTCCATCAGGGACGGTGCGTCGCCCGGGGGAGCCTGATGCGGCTCCGACGGCAAATCGGACGGGAAAACGCGTCGCTGATGGATTGTTTCGATGTGTTCACCTCGGCTTAAGGGGGGTGGATCGTGGCGCCGAGCCGATGGTTTTTTAAAAGGTGGAGAGCCGATCTGCGGTTTCAGTGCCGCGTCTTCAGCACCGTGGTGGATTGGACGGTCGCCTTGTATTTGGTGATTCCCTGCCTGATCCTGCTTGCCGAGCGGTACATCGCCTGGTGGAAGGGGGAAGCGGCATGGGTGGCGGAGGTTCCGTCGCTTTTGCTGTGGGCGGCCGCATTTCTGTTTTCCTGGTCCGGTCCTTTTCGCCTTTATCTGGAGCCGGCGGACCAGCTCTTTTTGATGCAGCGATCGGACTGGATGAGAACATACACCGTCACGGGCCTTTGGTTCGGTTGGGGAAAGCGCGCCCTGGAAAGCGGTCTGTTTCTGGGTCTTCTTTCGCCCTTTCTCCGTTACGAGATCGATTCTTCCCTTTCATTCGTTGGAATGGGGCTTTTCCTTTGGCAGGCCAAGGCTTGTCTGGCTCTGGTTCGGAGGTTCTTGGCCGGGATGGATGGAATGCTGCGCAAGGGGCTGATGACCGTTTTCACCCTTGTCCTGGGCGGGGCTGCGTTTATGTGGATCGGAGAAGACGGCCATCCCTTCGGATTTTACGCGGGGGCGGCGGTGCTCGCGGGATGCTGGAGCCTGCTGGCGTGGCTGCGAAGCCGTCAAAAAGGGGTTCTTTTCACGGAGATCGATTATGATCAGGCACAGCGGATGAGGTGGGCCGCTCTCCTGTTGCAGACGTCGGGTGTGGTGCATCAAAGATTTTGGGTCATGAAACGGCCCTGGCTTTTTCCCCGCTCAACCCCTCTCTTTCGCAGGCGGACCGCTTCCCGCATCGTGGCGGAGGCGGTGATCAAATCGTTCCTTCGAAGCGGTCGGCAGCTGGTTCCGTACTTCCAATTGGTCGCGTTTTGTGCCGTTGCCCTCCTGGTGACTCCGACAGTCCTGCGGTGGGGATGCTGGATCTTGTTTTCTTTTCTGTTTTCCCTGTGGGGGCGTTCCGTTTGGAGGGAGTGGCGCTCCTTCAACGGGATGTTCGCCGTCTGGGCGCAATCGGGTTTTAAGGTCCGGGGCGCCTTTCAAAAAGCCGTTTTCGTCCTTCAGCAGATCGGCTTTCTTCCGTTGTCCGCCGTCATGGGAGCCGTCACCTTCGGACCGTGGGGAATGGTATGGATGATTGGGGCCGGTTGGGCCGTCTCCTGGTATACCGTTTCCCTGTTCGCCCGACGAGAGTGTCAAGCCCCTTCCAAGCAGCCGCTGGAATATCCATCTGAGGTGGAGGAGGGTCGATGAACACTCTCCTTTCGGATGCCCTGAGAGGTGTGTCTGAGTGCCCTTTGCGATGCGGGCGAAACGGCGGCACTCCCTCCGGCCGCGATCCTATCGCCCGATGGCAAAGACATTTGCGTCACATATCCTCCGGGTGTTCACCAGGTATACGTCGGGCGAGAAGGCCGAAATCCGACAAAGCGGAGAACCCGGCTCCCGCAGGAAAACCGGGTTCCCCAGGATGCCCTATTTTGAAGCCGGAAGGAGAGAGATTTGATCGGGATACAAGACCGCCATCATTCGCTTTCCGTCCTTTTCGAAGACATGCGCGCGCCCCATCTGTTCCTCTTTCCGTTCCTTCCAACCCCACTTTTCGATTTCCCGAAGATATCGGTCAAACTGCTTACCGGTGAGGGAGGGCCTGATTTCGTAAAAGATCCATCCCTTGTCCGCCTGAGGTTTTTCCACCCTTTCGCTGCGGGCCGGGATCGGAAAGTCGGGATCGACCTCCGACGGCTTGAAGGACAGGGAAAAGACGGGGGAAATGTAGAGGAAAAAGAACAGGATGATCGCGATGGCGGCGACCAGAAGCATCCATTTCCACTTCAAGGATATCCTCCCTTTCTGCGAAAACTGGGACATCGGCTGAGCGCTATTTGATTTGGTCTTCCATCAGCCGGGCGATTTGACCGGAATCATACCGGTCCTCCCGCTTCAGACCTTCGATCACCCGCTTCCGCCGTTCGATCGGATGATTTTGATTCAGTTTCCATTTTCCCTGGATCTCGGTGATTTCGATACAAAACCCGACCGTGGCTTTCATCAGGTTTTTGAAGAATTCTCGGTTCGGATCGGTCTGCCACGGATCTTCCCTCTCTGATTCATAGAAATGGATCGTTTCCCGCAACAGTCTCTTCATCGTTTCTTCATCTTCGATGATCCGGAAGGTGCCGTACACGTGCACGGCCACGTAATTCCAGGTGGGAACGGTGTTCTCTTCGCCGTACCACGCGGGGGAGATGTAGGCGTGGGGGCCCGGGAAAACGACCAGCACCTCGCGGTCGATTGATTTCCATTGGGGATTGGCCCGGGCCATGTGACCGTACAGGGTTCCGAGCCGCCCTTCCCTTTCCTTGAACAGAAAGGGAAGGTGGGTGGCGGCGGCCCTGCCGTTTCCCTGGGAAAACAGGATGCCGAAGCTGTTTTCCCGGATGAACCGGACGATGCTTTCCCGATCGTTCATCGCAAAGGGCTTGGGTATATACATGGTTGCTTTTCCTCCTCGAATATGAGGGATTTTATTCCCTTCAACAAGAGGCGGGTCCAATCCTGTCCGCCTCCGCTTTCCGAGGTTCCGAAAAAATGGAGACGGCAAAAAGGGGGATGAGGACAAAAACCCGTTTGATGCGCGTGCGGGACTACGGATCCGACCTGAAACGGGCGGTGGAATGTTCAAGGTGGCGGTTACCTGGCCTCCGAAGAACACCAAATATGTTCACCCCGAGGCGTGCAATCAAGGAATTCGACGAGTCTCCTTCCCGCGGCCGGTTCAACTATTACACGGAGGACGTGGACGCCTTGTGGGAACGGCTGAAGGACCGGGTGGAAGAGGTGGAGGAGTTTTGTTACCCCGTCCGGATCGCGGATGGTGAACTTGCGCGACCCGGACGGCAACGAGCTGGGATTTGTGCGGGGATGAGAGGGTCTTCGTGGAAAACCGGGCCCTTGCCGCGGGACCCGTTTTTCCGTGTAGGAATCTAAGAGGTAAAATAGAAGTGGCGAACCGACCACCCGGCCAAAATGCCGATCAGGACGGACGGAAGAAATCGCTTGGTGGTCAGGATCGCGACGGCAGCGACGAGACAGCCGACGAGGACGGGCACGGAAAGGTGTCCGTCCGCGGGGGTGAAAATCTGTTTGATGATGAGTGCCGCCATGATTCCGACGGGGACGTGCTCAAAATACAGGCGCAGGGCGGGACTCATTCTTCGTCCTGCCAGGATTTCGAGGCCGACGATCCGCGACAAATAGGTGGAAACCGCCAGCAATCCGATGAAGAGCCAGACATCAGGCATGAGACTGCTTCCTCCTTTGGATATAAAGTCCCACCCAGGGAGCCGATACTCCAGAAAGGATGATGGTCAATTCATTACCCGGCCTGAGATATTCGAGCAGAAGGGCGATGATGGCGGCGGCGGCAGCCGTTGCGATGACCGGTTTTTCCGTCAGCACCGGAAGGAGCAGGGCGGTGAAGGTCACCGGGAAGGCCAGGTCCAATCCCCATTTTTGGGGATCCAGTTGGTTTCCGGCGAAGGCGCCGAGGAATGAGGAAAAAGCCCAGGCTGCATAGAAGAGGACGACCACCGTTCCGAAGTAGAGGGGGTCCGGTCCGTGCCTTTTAAATCTCGCACTTCCCAACACGAAGGGTTCATCCGATACGCCAAAGGCGAGCAGCCACCTTCCCCTTTTTGCGGGGGCGAGGCCCTCGGCCAGGGCGGCCCCGTACAACAAATTGCGCAAATTGAGCAGAAGCGATGAGAAAAAAATGCTCGTGAGGCCGGCTCCGGCAGTCAGCATGGCGACGGACACCATTTGGACGGATCCGGAAAAGACCAACAGGGACATGGCTACGGCTTCCGCCACGCTCAGGTTTGCTTGAACCGCGAGCACACCGTAGGATAAGCCATAAGCCGCAATGGCGACGGCAAGGGGCAAAGCTTCCGCCAAACCCGCTTTGATACGGCTCTTTTTGTCCACAGCTGAAGCCCCCTTTTGGATGGAAGTCCGCGGAGAGCGGAGTCGGGAAAATCCGGTGAAGATGGTGTATTAAAAGTTAATTTAGGTAAATTATAATATACCACAGCCAGGGAATCAAGACGGCGGGTCTTTGCAAAAAGGGAAGGAGTGCCTTGTCGGGCGGGTGCGGAAACCGATTTTCCCGCCCCGTTCCGGCAAGGATCGGAAAGAAGGAGGAAATGATGAAAGAACAGGATGTGGGAAAGCGGATCGGCGCCAACTTACGGCAAATTCGGACGAGCCGGGGAATCAGCCTGGAGGCGCTGGCCAGACAAATCGGGGTCAGCAAACAGACTTTGATCAAGGTCGAACGGGGGGAGGCCAACCCCACCTTGTCCGTCATCTGGAGAATCTCCAACGGTCTGGAGGTTCCGATCACCGCTTTGCTTTCCCTCGAATCGGACGTGGCCATCGCCCGGAAGAAGGATGGGCTCAAACTGATGAGTCCCGACGATGTTTTTGTCGCCGAGCCGTTGTTCGGCTCCCACGGCATGGTCGAGCTGTACCGAGGATACCTGAAGCCCCGGGGGGAATATGTTTCCGAGGCGCACCGGACGGGGGTGACGGAATTTGTGACGGTGATGTCCGGTTGTTTGACGGTGGAGGTGGACGGCGAAACCTATCGTCTGGAGGAGTACGATTCCATCCGTTTCAGGGGGGATCGTCCCCACAAGTACTCCAACCCCTCTTCCTCCCTGGCGATCATGCATTTTGTCATTTCCTACAGCCGACTTTGAACGGGAGTGCCGATCTATGCAGGGGATGCGACTCGGCCGAGAAAAAAGAGACTGCCGTTTTTGCGGCAGTCCCGCGCCTCTTCGTCTTTTCCGCTTCGGAGGCGAAGGCGGCAGAGGTTTTTCGCGGTTCTTCGGGGACGGTCGGGCCCTCTGACTCGCCCGGGCGTCAAATTTCACTGTACAAAGAGAAAAATATATAGTATATGTGGTATAGGTGCTACGGATATCCCGAAGAGCAGGCAACCCGTGCAAGGACGAACAGCATGAGGGGGGTTTGTGCCGATGTTGAGCCGGGCTGTGGAGAACGCTTCGGGAATATTGCTCCTGTTGTCGCTGTTGGGTTCCTTGATTCTGATGGCTTTATACATTCGCGAAAGGGGAAAAAACCAATCCGATTGATCCGATCACGGATTCGCCTCACCTTCGGAATTTGGGTGGGGCTTTTTTTATTTGTCCCTAGGGTTGAAAGAATTTCAAAGGATCGACCGGCAATCGGTTTTTTCGCACGGTGAAATGGAGGTGGGGTCCCGTGGAGAGCCCGGTGCTTCCCACGGCGCCGATGATTTGTCCTCCCTTGACGTGTTCCCCCCGGCGGACTTCGATGGAGGAAAGGTGTCCGTACAGGAGTTCAATCCCGTCCACCGTTTCCAGGACCACCGTGTTGCCGTATCCGCCGAGCTTTCCGGCGAAGCGGACGATACCTCCCGTTGCGGCGACCGCCGGCCTGCCCTTCTCGGCGGGAATATCGATCCCGTCATGGAAGCGGCGGGTTTTCAAAATCGGGTGGGTTCGGTAACCGAAGCCGGAGGAAATGCCTTCGGGATCCGTTCCCGGCACCGGCCATTGAAAGGGGAAGGCGGCGACAAAGGTCGGGTTTTCCTCTTCATCCAGATACCCGTCGGCGATCCGGAGGACATCCTTCACGTACCAGGAGGCGTGGTTGTAGTGCCACAGGGCCTTTTCCAGATTCTCCTGTCCACCGTGATCCCTCAGGTACCTGGCCGCAGCGTGGGCGGCGTCCTCCACGTTCCAGGGATCGGCTTTGCCGTCGCCGTTTCCGTCGACGCCGTAGGCTTCCCAGGTCGAGGGCAGGAACTGAAAGGGGCCGATCGCACCTTTGCTCGAGATCATGTTTTTCCGCTCGGGATCCCCCGGTTTGGTGGTCTTGCCGAAATCGGTCTCCCGCTTGTGGATGGCGGCCAGGACATTCCACGGGATCCCGTATTTTGCCCCCGCCTTTCGGTAGATGTCCAGAAATTCGTAGGGGATCTGTTTCAGTGCCTGTTTGTTCGGCTTTCCCGCCACGTGGTGGATGGGGTCCCGGTTGATGCCCATGACGATCAGCACCGTCAGGAGGACGACGGACAGGATGATCAGCAGAAACGACAGCAGGGAATACAGAAGCCATCGTCCGGCCACATTCACCGGAAACCCTCCTCCCTTTGCCACACGATCCAGCGGTCTTCCTCCTTTTTCATCGAAAACCACAGATGAAGCTCCTCGTTGTCCGAGGTCATCACCACAGCCTCGAAGCTGAGCCCGCCTTCCAGCAAGGGGGGTTCCACCGGCCACAGGGTCAACTCCCGGATCTTCTTCGGTTCGCCCACTTTCATCGACTGCCGGATCGCTTCGTAATAACTCCGGGAGACATAGGGTTTGACCGCCTCGGCCACGGCTTCCGGCGAATCGCCTTCGGGCATTGTGATGATTCTTCGGACAAACTTTTCAGCCACCCGCTTCGCCTGCTGCCGCTCTTCCTCCGAGATGGGACGGGCGGATTCTTCGCCCTCCTCCGGAGCGACTTCTTCTTCCGCATCGGACTCGGGAATCGCATTCGCCGCCGCACGTTCGAACGAAGCCGGTTCCTTTTCGGGCGGGACGGGGGATGCCGTCCGCTCCTTGATCCAGCGGCTGATCCCCACGATGGAGAAGACCACGATGAGCCAGATGATCAGGGAAAACAGAAACAGGCGCCGATAGGAACGGGGCGGGCGACGGAGGGAAGGTCTACTCCTCATCGGCCCTTCAATCCCTTGATGTTCACTTTTCCGCTTCGATACGCCGGTCGGATCCGATCCCTGGCCGAAGGATTCACCCGTCCCCGGATATTGTTTCTCGGAGAGATCAACTGGCGGTTCCGCAGCCGTCCGCTGGCAGGCGCCGGTTGCGAGGCAAAGGCGGAGAAGGCGTAGGAAGGCGCCTTGGCCGGCCTCGCCGGCGGTTTAGACAACCGGGCGCGGAGGGGCTGGGAGGCGCTTTGTCCCGGACGCGCGGCGCCTTTCGGAGACTGGGCTGCCGCTCCCCCGAAGACGCGCTGCAGGTAACCCCTTTGTGCTCCGCCGGAGCTTTTTCCGCCGGAACCTCCTTTTGGACGCCGTTTCCTCCATTCGAAGGTTCGTTCCACCACCCGTTGTACCGACTCGCCCGTCTTTTCCTGCACCACCTGGAAAGGCTGGGCCGGGATGTTCCGGATAACGTGGCCGGGTGCCCCGAAGGGGGCCTTGAAGAATTGAATCACCCGTTCCCTCACCGGTTTCCAGGCCAGCACCCCCACCAACAGGAGCTGGGGAACCAGACCGCCCAGGAGCCAGCCGTATTCATCCACGAAGGACCACATTTTGGTGGAGAGCAACATGTACATGCTGACGAGGAAGGCCGCCACGATGCCGTACAGTCCGGTTTTCAGCCATTCCTTGATCCAGTTGAAGACCGCGAAAACCCCGGCTCCGGGCAGCACCCCGAAGAGGAAGACGAAGGGGGCCATCGCCGAGGTGATCAGAAAGAGCATCTTCGTGACGAAGACGAACAGGGATAGGATGAGATAAAAAAACCCGAAGATGAGAATGGCCAGCCCGTTCAAAAAGGTGACCGCCGTTCGCCCGATCAGCCCGGACCAACTGGTCATGGACGGGTAACGGGGATTGTCCCCCTCGGTCCAGGATTTGACCAGTTTTTCCCTCTCTTCCTCCGTGGCGGAGAGGAGGAGGTAGGTATCCCGGGCGATCGGATCCGGGGAATCGGGGGAGATCTCCGAGCCGGGTTTCATCGCCTTTCCGAAGGTGGCCAGTTGCCAAGGGATGATGGCGTAGTTTTCCCAGATCTTGTTGCCGGCCTGGATTTGTCCCGCCTTTTCCGGTTCATCGGTGGCGATGGCTCGGCCGTTGGCGGTTTCCATCGCCTGAAGGAGCAGTTGGCCCGACACCGCCTGGGTGAACCCGTGAACATTGGTCATGTAGGTGTACAGGTTGGCGAAAAAGGAGGTGCCGATCGCCAGGACCAGGATGGCCCAGGCCACATCCTTGGCGGTTTGGGCGATGCGGCGACGGAACAGCTGGATGAAGATCCAGGTGCTCATGATGATGAGCAATCCGTCGAGGACCGTTCCGAAGAAGGAGCCCCCCAGCTTTTGAACCTGATCGGAGACCAGGGAGGCGAGGGGATCGAAGATTTTCAGGACCATGATCAGCTGCGAGATGTAGATCACCATTTTGAGGAAGGCCATTTCCACCACGAAGGCCATTCCCCACAGGCTGTTCCAGGCCTCCCGGAACACTTCGGTGAAGCCGTAGTTGTCATCGAAGTAATAGCTGTCCAGGTTGAACTGCTCGTATAGCTCGTTCTCTCCGTTCACCGGCGAGCGGCTTGGAAACATGTTTTCCACGGCGCTGTCCTCGGCCGCAAGGGCCGTCGGGGGGCAAAGGAGGGAGAACAGGAGCAGGGCAAGGACGAAGGGACGGGCTTTCCTCGGCACGGCTATTCACCTCGCTTCACCAAGATGCTGAATTCCGGTGGGGTCTTCTTCCGGCGCGGTGTGCGGAATTATCCCGCCGCTCCCTTCGTCTCTTCATCCAGCAGCCGGTACGCCTCTTCCAGGGGAAGATTGCGCAGGTGTCCGTATTTTCGCTCCCGCTCCGCCACGGCTTCGGGGCGGGTGTCGAAGGCGCGGAAGAGGCGGGGGTTGACCCGGCGCAGGTCAAACTTCACCTTGGCCACCCGCTGTTCGACGTCCCGCATGATCCATTCTCCGGCGTCCAGGTTCATGATTTCGGACAAGTTCCGCTCCGTCGGTTCGATGCCGAGGATCTCACAGGCCGATGCCGCTTCCGATTCGTCGCTCACCCGGAAGATGCAGCGGTTTCCCATGTTGGAGCGGATTTCTTCCCCGCCGTCCTCCCCTTCCCGCAATTTGGCCGAGGGGTCGATCCGCAGGTCCCGCGTGTTGTGGACGATCATCACCACGTCGGCGTCCTTGCTCCGACAGGTGCGGATCAGCTCCCGGTAGGTCATCTGGCCCACCTTTTCATCCCGCAGTTTGTGTCCTTCCTCGAAGGTAACCGATTTGGCGCTTCCCGGACGGTTGACGAAGCGCCGTCCCAGATCGGCGATGCAGGTGAAGACGGCCATGTTTTGCCGGTAGTCGGGGCGGCTGGGGTCGGGGAACTGCAACTCCTGCATCTGGACGATCGTCAGGGGAGAGGAAAGGTCGACGGGATCTTCCTCCCCGCTGCCGAACAGGAGTTGCGCCTTGGTCCGGGTGGCTTGCCGCTTCAGAAAGGATGCCACCCGGTCCACTTCGCTGCGGGCGGCTTCCCGATTGATGGGGAAGCGGACTTCTCCCCGGAGGAAGGCCTCCAGGTAATGGATGACCCGCATCATGGTCGGGTGGTCGTCGCTTTTCAGGGTTTCGTCGACGGCGTAGCCGATCGCCTGTCCCGCCAGGCTGGTGTCCGGTTCCCCCGCCAGGTAGAGGAGCAGGGTGAGGGCAAAATCGGCCACGTATTGCCGTTCGTTTACGTCCTCCCTCAGCCGGGGGTCCTTGCCGAGGGCGAGCAGCGGGTCCAGCTTCCCCTTGTCCCGGACGGAGGTGCTCAAGGAAACCAGGTTCATCAGGGGGCGCAGTTCCGGCAGCTCAAAGGCCCAGGCCCACTTTTCGTCCTTCGGCTCAAAGACGAACTGTCTCACCCCCCGCATCAGCCGATTGTAGATGAGCCAGTTGGCCAGCATCGATTTGCCCCGGCCCAGCGTTCCCATGATCAGCATGGAGGAGGTGAGGGAGAGCTGGTTTCGCGCCCGGGATTCGTCCAGATAGGCGGGAGAACATCCGACGGCGCGCTCCCCGTGCCGGCTGCCCGAGGGGACGGTGATTCCGACGAAGGTGCCGGAGGGATCTCCCACCTCGCTGCAGCCGATGGGCATGAAGGAGGCGATGAATTCGGCGGTGGGACGGACGAAGTAAAAGGAGTCGATCTCCGTCGATCCCGGAAGGGTGTAGCAGTATAGGGTCTTCTGCTTGACGATCGGCACCTCCAGCCGGAGATCGATCTCCTTCATCGCCTGGATCAGCTTCCGGCGGCGCTCCCGGACCATCTTCGGGGTGTCTCCCCACACGGTGAAAATCATCTGGGCCCGGAACAGGGGGATCTGTTCCTCCTTCACCTTTTGCCGGAGCTCCTGGTTGGTGTCCTTTCTCTCCAGGTCCCGCTCGAAGTCCGTCAGGTCCTCGGAGTCGGAATCCCCTTCCCGGGTTGATTCTTTGACGTGTTGGATTTGTCCGGTGATGTACTGGAAGACGTTCTGCAGCTGGGACAGGGCTTGCTCGTGGGGGATCGGAACGGTCCGCACCATCAGTTCAACGGGAAAGTCCAGCTCCCGGACCTGCTGAAAGATTTCCGCCCCGCCGGGAAAGCGGAGCCCCCAGGGCAGCCAGGAAAGGGTAAGATGGGAAAACCAGCCGCTTTTCTGGCCGTCGGGGAACTCCTTGGTCCACTTGACCATGCCCAACTGCTTTCCGAAGTCCAGGACGACGTCGTGGAGCCCCCGTTCCAGATCGGCCCGGGAGGTGTAGATGTGGCCATCCTGCACCACCAGCTCCATCGGTTCCTCCTGGTAGGGAGGGTTTGTGCCGCGGCAGCCGCAGCGCTCGATCAGCCAAAGCACTTCGCTTTCGCTGCAGCGCTCGATGCCGGCGTGGAATTCCTGCCGGAGGCGCTGGAAGATCTCCTCCTCCGCCTGTTCGAAGCGCTTCCACTCGCTCCAGGGAAGGCGATAGGGTTCGCCGCCGATGATGTCATCGATGAGCGCCATGGGATCCCGGATGATCTCATAGACGTTGCGGGCGATTTCCTCTCCCAGGTTCCCGGTGACCGGTTCCAAGTCGATGGCGAGATAGAGGGGGTGCCGGTAGGGAACCATCTCCCGGATCGCCTCCGCCGTGGACCGGATGTTTTCCTCCCACGCCTTGATCCGGTCGGCGGGAACCTGAGGCCGTCCCTCTTCCAACACGTCCAGGGGGGAATGGGGGACGGGGACCTGCCACCAGGTCAGGGTGTGAGGAAATTCATTGAGGAAGTTGGCCAGATGATCACGCAATCCCCGCTTTTCCGAGGAGGAGAGAAACTCGTAGTTTACCTGCGGCACCCGATAAAAGGCCTGACCCCTCCCGTCTTTGGTGACCATCAGGTTGCCGGAACGAAAGAGAGCGGGCACCTCAAGCCGTTTCCGTTTCACCTTCAGACCCTCCTTGAGAAAAACGGCGGTCGACTCAACCGCCGCTTTTCTTGCGCTTGTTCCGGACCGGAACGCGTCGACTCAGGATGCGGAACCGCTCCCGACCGGCATCGACGGGTTCCAGGTTGCCGGAGACCCTTTTTTCCGTCCGGATGAATTCGATGAAGGAGATGAACCCGTGAACGAGCGATCGGGCCCGGGGTTTGATGAATTTGTTGATCAGGAAGACCAGTCCGACGGGCACTGTGACGTACTGGTTCAGGGGCAGGAGGCTGAGACCCAGGTACTGATCCAGAACGTAGGCGATCCCTTCGAACAGGAAGAAGAGGATGGCCGTCTGAAAGTCCAGCCAAAACCCCTTCAGATATTTTCCGAAGAAGGGTATCCAGATCAGCGACACCCAGACGCGGATCGATCGGTTCCACCCCTCGTGATAGGAAGGCACCCACTCTTCGTCCATCCGTTGCACGGTTCCACCGCCTTAGAAAAACCCGGCGAAAAATTCGATGGTGTTGCGAAGGGCGTTCTCCTTCAAGATGAAGACCCCGGCGATGGCAGCCCCCGCAATGAAGGCGGGCAATTTGGGACGCGCGCTCTTGACCACCAGCATGGTGAAGAAGATGATGGGCACGATGAGAAAATAGGCTTGTTCCAGGTTGGGCCGAATCCAGTTCTCAAAGTTGTTGACGAAATTCCACAGTTTGTTCTCCTGAGGAGCCTGCAAGAGCGCAATCGCGAGATACAACCGATCCATCTCTGCTATCCTCCTTTACTCCCGCGGGATTTCCGGAATGGTCTTTTTGATCAACCAGCGGTTTCCGCTTTTCTCTGCTTGGAATTCAAAGCTTTGAGGAACCGCCTCTCCGTCGATCGTCAGCCGGACCCGGGCGACGATGTGCAGCTGATCGCTCTCCGACTGGCTGACTTCAATCCTTTCCAGTCCCTCGTACTCGGCCTTGAGCGACGGGGACAACACCCGACGCGGCTGGCTGTCGCTGAAGAGCAAGGCCAAGTCCTGGGGAGTTCCCTTGGTGTACTGCCGGAAGAAAGAATCGACCAGGGAACGGGCCGCCCGGGTGGTGGACGAATCCGTCACCTGCGGGAGAGATTTTTCCTTCGGAGCCTCCGCCGGCGTCGGTTCGGGAACGAAGGTCGGCAGACCGATCACCCCGAACCGGTTTTGACGGACAGTGACCGGAACCGACAGGTAGACGATCTGACCCTCGTCCAGGAGGGCGCGAACGGTGACGGTCACTTTTTCTTCTCCCAATGACCTCATGTCCCAGGCGATGATGTTTTCCACCTTCCGGGGGTTTCCGAAGGGTGGCGGATCGAAGCCCGCCGCGGCAAATTTTTTCGCCTCTTCCAGATTGCCCGTCAACCAGAAGTGGGTGAAATAGACGGCGTAGTTTTCCGCTCCCTTGCGGCTCTCCGGAATGACGGGCGCGTCTTTGGCATTGGCGTTGTCCGTTGCGGCAGGGGCCCGGGGCGGGTGGAGAATGTCGTAGGCTCCCTTGGCTGCGAGGAAGAGGAGGATCGCCGTGATCACGATCATCCGCACCCTTCGCCAGTACACGCCTTTTCCCCCTTTCGGTCAGAAGTGAATCGGGAATCGATAGGGGAGGTGGTCCGCGAAATCCTTGTCACGGCGAAGGTCGCGGTTCCCTCCGACGCCCCGGCAAGGGTTTGCCGAGCTGTCAGGGACGCGGTGATCTCCACAACCACTATCGACTTTCGCTATAACGGAAAGGGACAGAGGGCCTCTGTCCCGTGGTTCATCAGGAATTGGGAGTGATTCGGGTCAGTTTTGCTTCGACGAGATAGCGCTTGGGCGCGTTGCCGACGTAGTGAAAGGGATAGCAGGTGACGAGCAGCAGTTTAGCCTGCCCTTTGCCGTTGGATTCCACGGTGTACGATTTGTCGGCAATCCATGAACGGGTCACCCGGAAGGTGAACCGCCCCGCCTCCGTTTCTACATAAATGGAGTCCCCTTTTTCCAGCTCTCCGATTTGCCGAAGCCGGGTTTCCCGGTGCCCGCCGATCACCGAGGTGTCCGGTTCCCCCGGAAGGACGCTGGTTTCCGCGTGGCCGATTCCCTTGCGCAGCTGGGGCTCCTTCGTCCCCTCCACCAGGGGAAATTCCGCATCGATTCGGGGAATGATCAGCTTTCCGAACACTTGTCCCCGCTTCGGGTGGCGGTCGTATACCACCCAATCGGGCGAATCCTTTTCCGGAGGAGGTGCCGCGGACGGAGCCGATGGCTTGGACGTTTGGGGAGATGCGGAGACGGGGGCGATTTCCCGGTCCATGTTCCAAAGCTGCCAGACTTCCCACAAACCGAAGGAGAAAAGCCCCAAACCCGCCAGGGTGATGAGGGTAAAGACATGCCGCTTCACTTCGACGTCAACCCTTGGCGGAGACGATTTTTCGTCCCGCCCAGCCGACTGCCGCCGTCAGCAAGCCGACGACCATCAAGAGGGGACCGTGGCTGGCTGTCTTCGGCATGGGGGTTTTTTCCGTCCGGGGGAGTTGGCGATCGGTTTGAGAAGACGCTGCTGCCACTTCCGTGGACGGTTTCGGCTCTTTTACGGGATCGGCCGTCTTATTCCCGGAATCGGTCAGCGATTGCTCCGATGAAGTTTTTCCCGTGCTTGCCGTTACCCGGTCAGCCTCCGCTTTTCCGGAGGGTTCCCTTCCCTGCGGCTGATTTTCCGGCGATTTTCCGGAGGGCTTTGCCTCTGCAATTCGGGGAGCGGTTTGGGGTTCCAAGATCGGAAGTCCGGGAAGATCCTTCGTTTCCCGCTCCTGTCGAAGGCCGGAGTTTTTAGCCGGCGTTTCGGATTTGGGCTTCGGATCGGCATCCTTCGGCTGGAACAGTTTCCCGACAAAACCCGACCGGTTTGGATCGGGCGGGGAAGACTTCGGATCGGGGCGCGCCTTGTCCTGCGAATTTTTCGCGGCTTTCCGGCTTTTCTCGTCGGACGTCGCATCGGGTTTTGCATCAGGTGATGCATTGGACGGCTTCGGAGGCTTTGTGACCGGGGATTCCCGCGAAAGATCGAAGGGCGGTTCCAGAATCCGCTTTTGCCCGGACGGCTCCGACGGCTTGGATTGAGGCGGTTTGGCCTTTTCAACCGGCGCCTTCGGAGGTCCCGGGGCAGGACCGATGGGCGGCTCCTGTGAACCGGCGTAGACGGAAGGACTGACAATCGTCAGGGAGAGGACGACTGTCAAAATTGAAAGACTTTTGCTTCTCAACGAAAGGACCCCTCCTTAAGAAGAACTCCCTCCTTGCTTCCCACCCCGATTCCTTTTTTTTCCTTCATCCGCGGTAAGCGACGAGTTTATCTCTTTAAAGAATCATATAATATTATTCTTATTTTATCAATGGTTATCGATCATTCAGGCCAATAAAAAATGATTTTTACGTTGTGCCCTCAACATACAAAATTCGACATTTTTCTGATCCTTTTCCAAAAGCTTGTAAGCCCTCTTTTCCTCCGGAGGGGAGCCGCCTTTTTGTTCTTTGCCTGCCCGGTGAGATATAATAAGGAAGAATCCGCCCCGGACCGAAAAAAAGAAAGCGGGGCTGGGAGGGGAAATGGGTTATGGAAGTGGTCAAAATCACCCCGAGGGGTTATTGTTACGGCGTTGTCGATGCGATGGTGCTCGCGCAGCAGGTGGCGAAGGATTCCAGCCTGCCGCGGCCCATCTACATCTTGGGAATGATCGTGCATAATTCCCACGTGGTGGAAGCGTTCAAGAGGGAAGGCATCATCACTCTGGACGGGGAGAACCGCCTGGAGCTGCTGGAGAAGGTGGACAAGGGGACGGTGATTTTCACCGCCCACGGGGTTTCGCCGGAAGTGCGTCGCCGCGCGCAGGAAAAGGGACTGACGGTCGTCGACGCCACCTGTCCCGATGTGACCCGAACCCACGAATTGATCCGGGAGAAAGTGTCCAAGGGGTATGAGGTGGTCTACATCGGCAAGAGCGGCCATCCGGAGCCGGAGGGCGCGATGGGGGTGGCTCCGGGCCGGGTCCACCTGGTGGAGAAGGAAGAAGACGTGGATGCCCTCGACCTGAAGGCCGACAAGATCCTGGTCACCAATCAGACCACCATGAGCAAATGGGATACCGAGCATTTGATGAAAATGGTCAAGGAAAAATATCCCCAGGCGGAGATCTACAATGAGATCTGCCTGGCGACCCAGCTGCGGCAGGAAGCCGTGGCCAATCAGGCCCGGGGAACGGATTTGGTGATCGTGGTCGGTGATCCCCGCAGCAACAACTCCAACCGGCTGGCCCAGGTGGCGAGGGAGATCGCCGGCGTCGACGCCTACCGGGTGGCCGACGTGACGGAGATCGATCCTGAGTGGCTGAAGGGGAAGAAAAAGGTGGGCGTGACCGCCGGGGCTTCCACCCCGACTCCGATCACCCGGGAAGTGATTCAGTATCTGGAGCAGTTTGACGAGAACGATCCTTCCACCTGGAAGGCGAAACGGACGGTGGATCAGAGCCGCCTGCTTCCCCCCGTCCGGCAGAAGAAGGCTTGAAGCGGGTTTTGCGAGGGCTTGGCCCTCGCTTTTTTTCGCTTTGGGTTTTGCAAAACATTATTTTAATATTTTAAATATTATTGGCGTTTTTTTATCGATTGGGACGTGTGCTCCGGCAGGGGGAGAGGTGTCGCGCGGGAGGAGGGGGGGGAGGACGGCTGACGTTCTTGTTCGGAGGATGAATAATCAAAGGGCCGGAAAATGCTGGGTTTCAGCCGCCGGCCCGTGCTCCTGCGCCCATGTCGGGCGCCCGTGCGGGGAAGTTCCGGTTCTTAAACCCGCATGCCCGGATACCGGGACATCAGATAGTCGTAGCACTGGTTCATCGAACCGCGGAACTCCACCCGATGATCCTTTTTCATGGGATTGTACCACTGAAAGTAATTGTCTTCATGCAGGATGGTCGGGGGATATTTTTCAGAATCGCGGATCACATAATACATCGCTTTGCACCTCCTAGGGGCTATTATGTTCAAAAAAATTCCAAGATAATCCTTTTCACAAATCAAAAAAGACCTTTCGCATCAAAAAAGAACCCTCTTTCATCGGAGGGTTCATTTGACGAAACCGATCACGTTGCCGGTGTCCTTTTTCGCCGGAATGCGCCGCTTCCGCTTTTCGGCGATAAATTTGGCGATGGACTCGGGATGGGGATGCGTCCATCCCGGCGGCGCATACCCTTGAGGGGGGTGGGAAATGTAATAATCCAGGATGTTTTCCAGAAGCTCCTCGAAGGGGTGGATGGGGACCCGATCCCGGAGCAGGATTTTGACCACCGACCAGAGGAGACCCGGCGTCATCCCCCGTTCCTTCAGTTCATCGACCAGTTCGGGGATGTGGGACCGCGCCTGTTTCAGCCAGCGGACCGCCAACTCGTAGGTGAACAGCTCATCCACCCGGGAGTGGAGGACGTGGCGCAGGTGGGCGGTGATGATCTCCCGGGCCGTTTCCCCTTCATTTTCGGTCCAATATCCTTCGATCCGTTTCATCGGGTGGATGGCGGGGCGATCGGAGACGTGCCGTTCGGAAAAGCGGAGCGGCGGATACAAGTCGCCGTCGGCCACGCGCCTTCCCCGGATGCGGATGATGTAACGGTTGGGTTCCTCGGCAGAACCGGTTTTGATTCGGACGGCAGGCAGGTAGACGCCTCGTTCCTGGAGAACCGATTTCCGCAGGTTCTGGATCGTCGTGGCGAAGTCGGATTCTTTCATCAAATATTCATACAGGGTCGGCCCGATCTCCAGCCCGATGGTATCCGCTTTTTGATCTGTATAGGCATCGGACAGGCTCCAGTCTGCCATGGGAATCCTCCTTCCTTGCGCAGGTGCGCCAGCCGTTTGCCGCAAAGCTCCCGTTCCTATCATCCTACTTTAATAATATACCCGAATGCGGCTTCCGGGGACCTTATTCAGCCGGAATCCGGCCTGTCTGAAAGGCTGAGCGACCGGATCTCCTCGAGGACCGGCATTGCCTTCAATTCGTCGTTGGTGACCCGCTCCCAATCGATCCCGGTCGGTTTGGGATAAGGAGTTCGGGTGGCGATCGCGTCCCGCTCGGTCACGATCCAATCGACGGCGAGGTCGAAGGGTTCGAAGGGAATCTCCTCCTCCACCACCTGGATGGAATGGACGGTGGTGATCACGGGAACGGGGGGATTGCCCAATTCCCGCAGGATGGCATATTCCCGGTCGGCGTACCCTTCTCCCTTTCCCAGCCGCCGCCCGTCCCGGTGCACGGCGACGGAGCCGACCACGATCAAGTCGACGGGCGGGAGGTCCGACAGGGACAGCTCCCGCCCGTATTCCCGAAGGCGGGAGAGGCTGGCCGCTCGCCGCTCTTCACCGGGGGGAACCCATTCCGGACGCACCTGGACGAAACCGGCCTTCAGCCGGGGCGTGGGGACCAGGAGGGTTTTTCCGTCTTTCAGCACCTGGGCGCGAAGGGGGAGCTGGGGCGAATCCGGATTTACTTTCACCGTTTTCGCCTTTCGGTAGGCTTCCAGCCCCGTGACCCGGTGGGCCGCCTGTTCCGCGCCCTGAAAATTGGGAATGCGGCCGACCAAGGGAAGGGGAAAGCGGCCGACCCGGGCCTCTTCCATCGCCTTCCAAACGTTCAGCCGTATCGCCTGCTTGTCCGCGGCTATCGCTGGTTCCCCCTCAATCCGACGGCTCCACAGGTTTCAAGATACCGATCGGAAGCGCGACGGATTCCGTTTCCCCTTCCCAGTGCCCCCAGGCCATGACACCCCTGAGATATTCCACGAAAAAGGGTTTATCGGATCCTTCGACCTCGTAACTCAAGCCGGGTCGGATCCGCTCGGGATCGGTCAGATACGATTTGGCCAAGTTGATCCGTTGGCGGAGGATCTCCAGTTCGCTGACGAGGCCGTTTTGCCTGGCCTGTCGCATTTCCCTTTCGAGCCGCTCGATCTCCCGCCGGAGTTCCTCCCGATTCATATCGCTGAAAAGGCGCATGCAAATCCCCCGCGTTGTTGTCGCTGAATGTTATGATAGTATATTGAGCGATATTCCTCAACACCGGCCCGGAGAGTGGTAAAATAAATAGATAACCGACGGTGGGAAGAGGGAATCGGAATGTCGGTCATCATGCTGTTTATCGATGGAGTCGGCCTGGGCGACGAGGTGTCAGACAATCCGTGGTTCACTTTGCCGACACCCCACCTGAACCGCCTGTTGGGGGGGGAATCCCTTACGCGGAGCGCTGTCGGCCGCCCGACGGAATCCACCCTGCTGCTCGAGACGGACGCGACGCTGGGGGTCGCCGGCCTCCCGCAGAGCGCCACGGGACAGGCAACCATTTTCACCGGCCGGAACGCTCCTGCGGCGATGGGAAGGCACCTGAGCGGACTTCCCTTTCGCAGGCTGCGGGAATGGGTGAAGCGGGACAATGTGTACCTGCAGTTTGAGGGCCGGGGAAAAAGGGCCACGTTTCTCAACGCCTATTCGGAGGAATATTTCAACCTTCCGACGACGCGTCGGGGCTGGGTTTCCGTGTCGACCGCGGCCATCCAGAGCGCCCGTGAGCCGATGCGAATGATGGAGGATTTGCTTGCGGGGCGAGCCGTTTACCACGATCTCACCCGGCGAACGCTGGCGGGGAGACGGCCGGACATAACGGAAATTTCTCCGGAGGAAGCGGCCCATCACACGCTGGCGACCGCATGGGACTACGATTTGGCCGTCCACGAATTTTTTCTCAGCGATCTGGCGGGACACAGGCAGGATACCGAGCTGATCGCCTGGGTCGTGAACACCTACGACCGGTTCCTCGGTGAGCTGATCCGCCAAAAGCGGGAAGAAGACGTTGTGGTTCTGGTGAGCGATCACGGCAACAGCGAGGATTTTCGGGTGAAAACCCACACGATGAACCCGGTTCCCACGTTGATCATCGGTCCTTCCCGCCTGTTGGACGTCATCGAGCCGGAAGGGTGGGACCTGACGGCGATCGCCCCTCTGCTCATCCGAATGGCGGAAGGACTGAACGAAGTGGAAGGGGAGAGAGAATGACAAAGCGCTACATCCCCCGGGTGCAGGAGGCGGCCATTCCCGAAGACGGGGCGTGGGCGGAGTTGGAAAATGAGAACGTGCTCGTCCTGTCGATTCCCGAATGGACAGAGGTGGTGGAGCGCTCCTGCAGGGGATACCGCTACGTTTGGCTGTATGACCGGGAGAAGAAGACATACATTTTCTGCTTTCGCCTGGAGGACGGGACGGAGCAGGCCGTTGCCTTTCCGAAGGATCATGCCGGATTGCTCCTGCAGGACGGCCGGGCCTACGAACCCTTTTCCATCCTGATCACGTCCCGGTCCCTGGCCGATGCGGACGAAGACAGCCCGTCGCTCCTCCTTCGGAAAGTGGTGCTGAAACGCCACCCGGAGGCGGGGTGGTAAGGATTGGAACGGGCGGGAAGCGCCCGTAACGAGCGATGGCAACATCCGGATCGGGGGTGAACCGCCCCCTTCGAAGGACCCCGGGAGATCCGTTTCCGGATCACCCCGGGGTCTTTTTTGGCATGTCGGATCCCGTCTGCTCAGACGGTGCCTGCAAAGGAGTAGTCTCTCCCGCCGGAAACGGTTACGGGCCCTTCCTGGATGATCACTTCCGTGCCGATGCCCACCCGTCTTCCCAAATCCTCCACATCTTGGTTGTGCATGCGGATGCATCCCCTGGAGACCATCTGTCCGATGGAGTCCGGCCGATCGGTCCCGTGGATTCCGTATCCGGGGCGGCTCAGCCCCATCCACAGGGTTCCGTAGGCGCTCAAGGGGCCACCGGGCCAGGAGTAGGGGTAGGGCACCTTGTTGATGATGGTGTACCTGCCCGTAGGGGTTTGGGAGGTGATCCGGCCGATGCCGACGGGGTAGGAGCGGATCAGGCGGTTTCCCTCAAACAGATAAAGGCGTCGTTGGGAAAGAGAAACGACGATGCGGGGCATGGAACCACACTCCTTTTTTCCCCATTCTATGGAGAACAGGAGCGCTTGGTGGCTCCATCCCCTACACTTCGTCGATATCGATGGGGGATTCTTCGATGGTCTGTTCGGGCTCCTCGCCCTTCAACCGATCCAAAAGCTGTTTGTATTCGTCAAATCGGGCATACGGTGGCTGGGTTTCAATCACCTTTTGCAGTGCCCGAATCACCAACAGACGCTCTTCAGGGTTGAGGAACAAGGATGTCCCCTCCTCGGCGGCCGGGTTTTTTTCTAGTCTTCCCCGATTGGGAGGCGGAGAATACTGGATGAATCCATATTTGGGAATACTTTCAAATAATATCATGCGGGGAAAGAGGGAAATTTGTGAACGGGTTGCTGAAATTTATTCTCTACAGCGCCATCTTGTACACCGTGGACTTCCTCTCCGCCGAAGTCCACTACGAGCCCCGGTGGCTCCCTGCGCTGGTGGCCCTGTTTCTGGCCGTTGTGGGCCACTTTGCCGATCGCTGGGTGTTGCCCTGGACAGGGGATCCCCTGGCCGTTCTGTTGGGGGGAGGATTCATGGTATTCACCCTTTGGGCGGCAGCCTATCTGTTTCCGGATTCCGAGGTGACCCCGGACGGAGCGTTGCTGGCCGGCGTTTTGTTGGGCATCGCGGAGTACGGGATGCACCGGCTGCTTGTGTCGACATCCAAATGAATTCGGACCCGCCGGCTGCGGACCGCAGGCTCCCGGATCGGAAGAAACTGCGCTCTCTGCGCCCGATGAGGAGGTCAGCGCGGAACCGTTTTGCGCTGGAGCTGTTTTTCAAAATCCCCGGTTGCGGGGGTTTTTTCGTTGGATTTCGGGATGCGGTAGCCCCGAGGTTTTGTGTTGACGGGATGTCGAAAAAGATGATACAATTTGTATAAAATTATTTAAAATTTTCGATATATCACCCTTCGCCTTCGTACCGGGAGAGGCTGGAGGAAAACGTCCAGTGCGGGAGCCGGAGCAAGAGCCGCAAAACCGGCGAATATGCAAGTTGTCACCGCCCTCAATCTTGTGCGGATTGCGAATCGCCCCGCTTCTCTTCCGGCGGCAGCGATCATGAAAGGGGGAACGAAGGATGGAGAAGGAAAAGGTTCTGATCTTTCAGGGAGGCTGGCCGGGGCACCGTCCGGAGGAAGTGGCCCGTATGCTGAAGGAATGGCTGACCGACGAGGGGATGGATGTGGAAGTGGCGGACACCCTGGACTGCCTGCTGGATGGAGAAAAGCTTCTGGAAACGGATCTCGTCGTTCCCAACTGGACCATGGGCCGCATCGGGGGTGAAGCGCTGCGAAATCTGACGGAGGCCGTGGAGCGGGGGACCGGTCTGGCCGGCCTCCACGGGGGCATGGGGGATGCCTTCCGGGAAGCGACTGAATTTCAGTACATGGTGGGGGGGCAGTTTGTCGCTCATCCGGGAGGGGATTCCGTCGCCTATCGGGTGCGCATCGCGGAACGCCACCACCCGATCACTGAAGGGATTTCCGATTTTGACGTGGTTTCCGAACTGTATTACATGCATGTCGATCCGGCCATCCGGGTGCTGGCGGAAACGACGGCCCACAACGGAGTCGCGATGCCGGTGGCCTGGGTCAAATCCCACGGGGAGGGCCGGGTTTTTTATTGCTCCCTCGGTCACGCCCCGGACGTTCTGCGCATCGAGGAAGTGAAAACCATGGTGGTCCGGGGAATGAAGTGGGCTTCCCGGAAGGGAAAGGAGCGGAGCGGATGAACATCGGCATCGTGGGGTGCGGCAACATCAGCGGGGTTTATCTGGAAAACCTCCTCCGGTTCGACGGTGTGGAGGTGGTGGCCTGTGCGGATCTGGACGCGGAGCGGGCCCGGGAAAAGGCCGCCCGTTACGGGATTCCCGTCGCCTGTGGCGTGGAGGAATTGCTCGACAACCCGGAGGTGGATCTGGTTTTGAATCTGACGCCTCCCCGGGCCCACGCCGCCATCAGTCTGGCGGCGCTGGAGGCGGGGAAACACGTCTATTCGGAAAAACCCCTGGCGGTGGATCCGGCGGACGGGCGCCGCATCCTTTCCCTGGCGAAACAGAAAAACCTGCGCGTCGGATGTGCGCCGGACACCTTTTTCGGGGCGGGACTTTCGACGTGTCGGAGGCTGCTTCGGGAGGGAGCGATCGGCCGGCCGGTGGGCGCCGCTGCCTTCATGATGAGCCGCGGCCCGGAGCGCTGGCATCCCAACCCCGATTTCTTCTATGAGAAGGGGGGAGGGCCGATGTTCGACATGGGGCCGTACTATCTGACCGCCCTGGCGATTCTCCTGGGTCCCGTCCGCCGGGTCACGGGTTCCGCTTCCATCTCCTTTCCCGAACGGGAGGCGATCGGCCCGGGAGACAGGCCGCGTAGATTTTCCGTCCACGTTCCCACCCACGTGGCGGGAGTGCTCGATTTTGCCAGCGGGGCGGTGGGAACGATCATCACCAGCTTCGACGTGTGGAGCTCCACCCTGCCCCATATCGAGATTTACGGGGAGAAGGGAACACTGGTGGTGCCCGATCCCAATCGGTTCGACGGCGTGATCCGCCTTCGGGGGAAAGACGACCGGAATTGGCGGGAGATACCGGCGGAGGGGCCGTACCGGGAGAACAGCCGGGGGGTCGGTCTGGCCGACATGGTCCGGGCGATCCGGGAGAACCGTCCCCATCGAGCCAGCGGGGAGCTCGCGCTCCATGTGCTCGACATCATGCACGAATTGCATCAATCCTCCCGGAGCGGGACGCACCGGGAGATCGGCTCCGGTTCCGTTTTCGCCTGGGAAGGGGAGGATGATCCTTTGCCTTAGATCCCGAATGGAGGTGCATCCGGAAAAGGGGGCCGACGGCGAACGGTTTCATCCGTTCGGTGCGGCTCCTATTTTCGCCAAAAGGTTTTGCAATCCGCCTTGTCCCGAATGTTAAACTCAATCAGTTTTTCCAGCAGGGCATAGGGGACGGGCCGTTCCCAGGGGATGCGGATGATATTTTCGGTATAGTCATAGCCGGCCTTCTCGATATCGTCCTTCGCATGGGCGATGGCCACCTGTTCAGGGGCGACCGCCGCATGTTTTTTTGATGTGCTGAATCCGATGATAAAGGTTCCGTGATCCGTAAACATCGGTTGATTCCATTTGATTACCGGTTTGAGATTCGGATATTTGTCCTTTATCCAGTTGAAAATCTCCCTCATCCTCTCCCGGTGTGACGGATTCTCAATCCGCGCCAAATACTCGTCAAGGGTTTCCATGACTTCGCCTCCTCATCCGGCGCTCCCCGGCTTCTTTACGGAGCCGGCAGGTGCCGCTTTTTTGGATACCGATACCGGTGATCCCTTGACCCATTCTTCCCGGACGTCGGCTTCTCCTTTATTCCAAAAGGGTGGACCAAGCATATCGTATCCATCTTTCCGCCATGTAAAACCGGGTCGGGATCTTCTGTCCGCAGCTCCGATGACGTCTTGCAGGAGGAGCGGTGGCGAAGGCCCGCCGTCCGGTTCGGGGGCGGGCGGCGGTCGTCACCGCTTTTTTATTTTGGGCAGGCCAGGGGATCTGGCCCTTTACGAACCCTGACGGTTTTTCGAGAAAAATGGAATCTCCGGAAGGTCTTTTTCCTTCGGCTGCCGAATATTTCTGGACCTGAAAACATTGGCACATGGCGGTATTAAAGGGGTGTCGGAATTCATGTGATCGGATGGATGTCAACCGGAGAGGGAGAGAGATCAGGCCAAACGATCCGCGAGCCAAAGGAGATGTTTGTCCTTGGAAACCTTTAAGCGGTTGAAACGTTTTTACTGGCCCTTCAAAGGGTATTTTTTCGTTTCCCTTGCGGCGCTCTTTCTGGTGACCGGGCTGACGATGCTCTATCCCTTTGCCCTGAAGGTCACCATCGACGAGGTGATCGGCGCGGGGCGTTACGAGTGGGTGCCCTGGATCGCCCTGGGCTTTGTGTTGTTGATGTTGGTCAAGTCCCTCGCCGCCTTTGTGCAGCAATATGCCGGGGACCTGTTCGGCATCCGGACGGTCTACGAGCTCAGGAACGCCCTCTATCGGAAGCTGGAGTCCCTTCCCTTCCGGTTTTACGACAACGCCAAGACCGGCGATCTCATGTCCCGCTTGACGGCCGATGTGGAGGTGTTCCGCTTCTTCCTTTCCTTCGGATGCGCCCAGTTCATCAACTTTCTTCTCCTGCTGGGATTCGGGCTGGGAGTGATGGTGTACCTCCATCCGCTGCTCGCGGTGGTCACCCTTCTGGCGATGCCCTTTCTTTCCGTCACCGTCTACAGGTTCGACCGGAAAGTGCATCCCGCCTTTCTGGGGGTTCGCAGATCCTTTGCACATCTCACCACCAAGGTGCAGGAAAACATCAGCGGCATGCACACGGTGAAGGCCCTGGCCCGGGAAGACCTGGAGATCTCCAGGTTCGGGGACCGAAACCGCCACTACATGGAGGCCAACCTGGAGGCGGCCCACATCTGGAGCGCCTATTTTCCCCTGATGGAGTTGATCGGTAACATCAGCGTGGTGGTGCTGCTCGCCTACGGGGGGTGGCTGGTGATTCGGGGGGAGCTGCTGTTGGGGGAGCTGGTCGCCTTTTTCAGCCTGGTCTGGTACATCATCGGCCCGCTGATGTATTTGGGATTCATCATCAACACGTATTCCCAGTCCAAAGCGGCGGGGAAGAGGCTCCTGGAGATCCTGGATGAGCCCGAGGAGATCCAAAGTCCTCCGCAGGCGTTGGTCGCGGAGCGAATCCGGGGCCATGTCCGGTTTGTGAAGGTTTCCCACCGGTATTCTCCGGACGGGGAGTGGGCCCTCCGGGAGGTCTCCTTCGACGCGCCGCCGGGGAAGGTGATCGGGCTCATCGGGGCGACGGGAGCGGGAAAGACGACGCTCACCCGGCTGATTTCCCGCTTTTACGACCCCACGGAGGGAGAGGTCCTCGTGGACGGCCGGCCGGTCGGGGAATACGATCTTCAATTTCTGAGGCGCCACATCGGCGTGGTGTTTCAGGAAACCTTCCTGTTTTCTTCCACCATCCGCGACAACATCGCCTACGGGCGTCCCGACGTCTCCATGGAGCAGGTGATCCGGGCGGCGAAACGGGCCCAGGCCCACGACTTTATCTCCGGTTTTCCGGACGGTTATGACACGGTGCTGGGAGAGAGGGGACTCGGCCTGTCCGGCGGACAGAAACAGCGGATTGCCATCGCCCGGGCGCTGGTGACGGAGCCTTCGATCCTGATTCTGGATGACGCCACCAGCGCCGTGGACATGGTGACGGAGTCCCGCCTCCAGGAAGCCCTGAGGGAGGCCATGCGGGGAAAGACGACTTTCATCATCGCCCATCGCATCTCCTCCGTCCAGCACGCCGACGAGATTCTGGTGCTGGACCGGGGGCGGGTGGTGGAGCGGGGCACCCACCGGGAGCTGTTGGAGCACGGGGGCATCTACCGCCGTATCTACGACATCCAATTCCGGGACCGGCACGCCGTGCCGCTGTGAGGAGGGGGAGTCGCCATGGAAACGCCTGCGCGGGAGCGCTTTCGGTACGCTCCGGAAACGGTGATCGAGAAACCCTTCAACTGGGCACTGATGGCCCGGCTGCTGTCGTATGTGAAGCCTTACGCCGGGACGCTGCTGCTCCTGTCGCTCCTGGTGATGGCCCTGTCGACGGCGGTCCGGCTCTTCGCCCCCTACACCATCAGTTTGGCCATCGACCAGGCTCTGATGAAAAAGGACGGACAGCTCCTGGCCGTCTTCGTGGGAATCATCTCCGGGATGTACCTGCTCAACTGGATTGCCAACTCCCTGCGGATCCGCTGGATGAACCGGCTGGGGCAATCGGTCATTTTTGACCTGCGAAAAGATCTTTTCAACCACATCCAGCGCCTTTCCCTCCGGTTTTTCGACGAGCGATCGGCGGGGTCGATCCTGGTGCGCATCACCAATGACATCAATTCCCTGCAGGAGTTGCTCACCAACGGGATCGTCAACGTCATCATGGACATCGCCCTGCTGTGCGGGATCGTGATCGTGATGACGGTGCTCAGCCCCAGTCTGACGGCGGCGGTCCTGGTGGTTCTTCCCCTGATGTTCCTGATATCGATCAAACTGCGTCGCTTGATTCGCCGTTCCTGGCAGCGGGTGCGCATCCGGCAGTCGGTGCTCAATTCTCATCTGAACGAAAGCATTCAGGGGATGCGGGTCACCCAGTCCTTCACCCAGGAAAAGGAAAACATGGAGTATTTCCGCCGGCTGAACCGGGACAACTACGAAGCCTGGAGGGACGCAACCCGCAAGAGCGCCACCTTTCGTCCCTTCGTGGAGATGACCGGGGCGGCGGGCACCGCCATCCTGATCGGTTACGGAGCCTATCTCATCCAACAGGAGGCGATCACCATCGGCGTGTTTGTCGCCTTCGCCTATTACCTCGGAAACTTTTGGGAACCCATCTCCCGGCTGGGACAGGTGTACAACCAGCTCCTGATGGCGATGGCCTCCACGGAGCGGATCTTTGAATTCCTGGATCAAGAGCCTTCCGTCCCGGAGAAAAAAGATGCCGCCGACCTGGAGGAGGTCCGAGGGCATATCCGACTGGAGAAGGTGGTCTTTTCCTACGACGGCAAGAGGAAAGCGCTGGACGGGATCGATCTGGAGATCATGCCCGGGCAGACCGTCGCCCTGGTGGGACACACGGGGTCGGGGAAAACGTCGATCGTCAACCTGATCTGCCGCTTTTACGATCCCACCGGTGGATGCGTCACCCTCGACGGCCGCGATCTGCGGGATCTCCGCCTGGACAGCCTCCGCCGCCGGGTCAGCATCGTCCTGCAGGATACCTTCATCTTCTCGGGAACCATCATGGAGAATATCCGCTTCGGGCGGCCGGAGGCCACCGACGAGGAAGTGCGGGCGGCGGCGGAGGCGGTGGGAGCCGACGCCTTCATCCGGGATCTGCCCAAGGGATATGAGACGGAGGTGGAAGAGCGGGGCAGCGTGCTGTCCGTCGGCCAGCGGCAGCTGCTCTCCTTTGCCCGCACCCTGTTGGCGAACCCCCGGATCCTGATCCTGGACGAGGCCACCGCCGGCATCGACACGGAGACGGAACAGAGGATCCAACGGGCGATGAAAACGCTGCTTTCCGGCCGGACCGCCATCGTGATCGCCCACCGGCTGTCCACGATCCGGGATGCCGACAAGATCGTCGTCCTGGAGCGGGGGAAGGTGATCGAACAGGGGACCCACGAGGAACTGATGGCGCGGCGCGGAGAGTATTTCAACCTGGTCCGGGCCCAGTTCCGGGTGCCGGTGGCGGAATGAAGGTGACGGTTTCTTTGGGGGAGCAGGGAAGTTACGGATGAGAAAGTGGATGGCAATACTGGTCATAGGTATGGTTGCGATATTGTCCTCCTGTGAAAGCGGGCAATCCCTCTCCAAAGAGATGGGGGCGGAAAGCCTTCCGAAGAGGATGGAAGGCGAAGTGGGAGGCAACGTGCGGGAGCCGGTGCGCGAGGGAGATTGGATCGTGACGGAAAAAGGGAAAAGACGATGGATCCGGAGGGTGGCCTTGGGGGAAACGGTTCAGGTGGGACCCATGCGGCTAAAGTTGGTATCGCTGGAATTTCATCGATGGACGAATTTGAGTCCGGAGAATCGGCGGAGGTTGTCGAATGGAGCCTGCACGGGGGAGGAAGTTTACCTCCTGAACCTGTTTTATAAAGTGGAAGGTGGCGGGGAGGAGAAGCTTCGCTGGATGCCGGTTGAACGGTTGAAGCTGTTTAGCGGCGAAGCGGTTGATGTGGCCGAAAGGGACCTAAATGCTTCCGAACTGGAATTTGAGGGTCGTACAGAGTGGGGCAAAGAGCTGTATCTCCCTCTGTGCCGGCCGGTCGAAGGCGTGAACAGCCTGTCGGTGACCACGGGAATCCTCTACACCTCCAAGGGCAAGATCATCTCCCAAAGGCGGGAATTCACCTTTCCGCTGGATGTGAAAAGAAAAGAAGAAGATGGCAAATCCGATCCCGGAGCGCTCAATTGACATCCCTATGCTTTTCCGCTACGCTGGAATATGGATTTAGTAGCAGGTACTAAATCGGAAATCCGCCAGTATCTCGTGATCCTTCAGACGAGCGATTACATACAATAAGAAGGGAGAATCGTGGACAATGACCAAATTGATGGAGGGCAAGCGCGTAGTGATCATGGGGGTGGCCAACAAGCGGAGCATCGCCTGGGCCATCGCCCAGAGCCTGCACAACCACGGCGCGGAGCTGGCCTTCACCTACCAGGGAGAGCGGCTGGAGCGGCGGGTGAGGGAACTGGTGGACGCGGAGATGCCCGGCTCCCCCTTGATCGAATGCGACGTGACCTCGGACGAACAGGTGCGTTCCGCCTTCGACAAGATCGGCGAAGTCTGGGGGCGCATCGACGGGCTGGTGCACTGCATCGCCTTCGCCAAGGCGGAGGATTTGGAAGTGCCCTTTGTGGAAACGTCCCGGGACGGTTATGCCCTCGCCCAGGACATCAGCGCCTATTCCCTGGTGGCCTGCGCCCGGGCGGCCAAGCCCCTGATGACCGAAGGGGGCAGCATCCTCACCCTGACCTACATGGGATCGGAGCGGGTCATCCCCAATTACAACGTGATGGGCGTGGCCAAGGCGGCCCTGGAGGCCAGCGTTCGCTATCTGGCCCACGATCTGGGGCCGGCGGGGATCCGGGTCAACGCCATTTCGGCCGGTCCGATCCGCACCCTGGCGGCAAAGGGAGTGAAGGACTTCAACTCCATGCTGCACATCGTCGAGGAGCGTTCGCCCCTCCGCAAGACGACGGATCCCGCCGAAGTGGCGGACACCGCCTTGTTCCTGACCAGTCCTCTGTCCCGCGGAATCACCGGCGAGGTGATTCATGTGGACGGCGGCTACAATATCATGGGGATGTGAGGAAATCCCTCTTGAACTCCCCCATAAAATGTGATACGGTTATATGCGTCAATCTGAGTCAGTAGGATCCAAGATTCACTTAAAGGGTTGGGACCTCCGAGGACTAACCTTCCCCCGTGGTGAATGAGCAGATCCTAGCTTAAATTGGCTCAACGCAAATTTTTGCTAGGAAGGGGGCCGGAAGGATGGAGTATTCCACTTTCGGAAGGCATGTGGCGATGGATGCGTGGGGCGTCGATTATCATCTGCTCAACGACGTCACCCAACTGGAGCGGCACCTGGTGACGGCTGCCGAAAAGTGCGGAGCGACGGTGTTGTCGGTGCAGTCCAAGAAGTTTGAGCCGCAAGGGGCTACCGTGCTGGTTCTCCTGTCGGAAAGCCACCTTTCGATTCACACCTATCCGGAAAAAGGCTTTGCCGCACTCGACTGCTATACCTGCGGGTATACCGTTGATCCGATGTTGGCCATTCAGTACCTGATGGATGTGCTGAAACCGACACAGGCGTTTCCCAAGGTGCTCAGAAGAGGCGACGGTCCCATAGAGGTTGTCCAACCTAAATTTCCGACAAGTGAAGTCGCCGTCTGAAGAACTGAATCTCCGCCTCCGTTCCCGGGAACGGAGGCTTCTTTAATGGTGAAAGAAGGTGGAAAGTTGGAGCGTTTTTTGGCCTATCCCCCGGATCAGATCCTCTTCATCGCCCTTGCGCTGTTGCCGGGCTTTGCCCTCCATGAGTTTGCCCACGCCTACACCGCCTGGCGATTCGGCGATCCCACCGCCAAAAGGGAGGGGCGGGTCACCTTGAATCCCCTCGTCCATCTGGATCCCATCGGGACCATCGCCGTCTTCTTGCTGGGATTCGGCTGGGCGAAGCCTGTCCCCGTCAACCGGTTCCATTTTCGGCGTCCCCGCCTGGCGGGGGTGCTGGTAACCTTGGCCGGTCCCTTGGCCAATCTGCTGATCGCCTTTGTGAGCCTGTTTCTCTGGCATGTCCTCACCCAGTGGGGCGGCGTGGTTCCGACGGAGGACAGCGCCCTCGTCCGGATGTTTGACGCCTTGATCGGAATCAACATCGTGCTGTTCGTGTTCAATCTGCTTCCGCTGCCGCCGCTGGACGGGTACCGGATTCTGGAGGATCTGGCGCCGCCGCACCTTCGGGTTCGGCTGACGCAGTTGGAGACTTACGCGATCGTCCTTTTTCTCGTGTTGTTCGTTACGCCCCTCGGGGACCGCGTTTTCGGACCGATTTTCAGCACCTTGGTCCCCTCCGTTTACGCCGGGATGGAAGCCGTGCTCCGTCCGCTGTTCGGCCTGTGACGAGAGCCTTCTGATTTTTGCATGAAAAAGAGAAAAAGGCTATTGAACTTCCCCTATCACCGTAGTACATTAGATTTACAGAATTCATATACATCCCAACAAATTCCAGAAGGCGAGGGGTACTCTTGAAGCGTTATGGCATCCTGTTGTTTGCTGCGGTTTTGGCCCTTGGAATGCTGTTCCCTCAGGCCACCTTTGCGACGGGGAAGCATCACGACGATTGGGATTCCTTCTGCAAGCCGGACAAGTGGCCTGAAAAGCCGTTCAAGAAGTGGTACGGCGGCGATTGCAATGAGATTTTTGTCAAGGTGAAGCTTCCCAAAGTTTGGGGGAAAATCGCAGGGAAAATCCAGGTGGAAGTATTCTGGTCCGAAACCGGGAAATTCAAGGATGCCCAACCGGTGAACAGCGGGACCCTGGAACTGGACACCGAAAAAGTGGGCAAATTCACCCATAAACCGGAGAAGTCCGGATATTATTGGTTCAAGCTTTCCAAGAAAGGAAAGCATAAGGCCCTGTGGACCAAAGGGATCAAGGTGGATTGCCCGGACAAGCCCGGTGACGGTCAACCCGCCGAACCGCCCCAAAATGGGGGAGGCGATGATCAGCCGGGCGGCAACGAGCCGGATGATCAAAACAAGCCGGATGACAATGGGTCCAAGGATGAGGACAAATCCGGCGAGATTCCGAACAACAAGGGCGGACAGGGCGGTGGCAAACTGCCCAAGACGGCCACTTCCCATCCCCAAAGCATGCTGTTCGGCGGACTGCTTCTCCTTGCGGGAGCAGGGATCCTGGCCTTCCGTCGCCGCTTCGCCTAATCCTTGAGCCCTTCCGAATACCAGCCTTCCCGGGGATTTCCCCCGACGGGGGCTGGTTTTTGTTTTCGGAGTACCGGACTTTGCAAATGGGTATGAAAAGAGGGAATGGTCTCCTTTTGTCGAAATGGACCCAAGGAGTCGGATTATCCGAAAAATCGAAAGTGAAAAATCCAGAGGGAAAGGGGTCGTCCCATGCCATCCGCATACCATCCGTTGACGGAAGAGGAAGCGGTGCAATACGTCCGCAGCAAACTTCCCGGTTTCTTTCCTTCCGATGCCCAGCTGTTCAGCCGGGAGATCGGCGACGGCAATCTGAACCTTGTTTTTCGCGTGGTGGACGCAGCCACCGGACGCAGCCTCATCTTGAAACAGGCGCTTCCCTACGCCCGGGTGGTGGGGGAGTCATGGCCGCTGACGCTGGATCGGGCGCGCATCGAATCGGAGGCGCTCAAAATCCAGGGGGAGCTGGCACCGGGCCTGGTGCCCCGCGTATATCATTATGATCCGGATCTGGCGCTGACGGCGATGGAGGATTGTTCCGATCACATCATCATGCGGAAGGGGTTGATCGCCCGGAAGCGGTATCCCCGTTTTGCGGAACACATGGCGGAGTTTTTGGCGCGGACCCTGTTCTTCACCTCCGACCTTTACCTGTCTCCGGAGGAGAAAAAGGCCCGAGTGCGCCGTTTCATCAATCCGGAGATGTGCAAGATCACCGAGGACCTGGTCTTCTCCCATCCTTACTACGACGCCGATACCAACTCCTTCAACCCCCTCATCCGCGAGGATGTGGAGGCGATCTGGAACGACGGGGATCTCCGGCGGGAGGTCGCCAACCTGAAGGAAAGCTTCATGACCTGCGGCCAGGCCCTGATTCACGGCGATCTGCATACGGGTTCCATCATGGTGACGGAGCAGGATACCAAGGTGATCGATCCGGAGTTTTCTTACTACGGCCCGATGGGGTTTGATATCGGGGCCCTGCTGGCCAACCTGTTCCTCTCCTACGCTTCCCACGAAGGGCAAACCGCCGACCCCGGGGAGCGAAAGTCCTACCGCCAATGGCTGCTCCGAACGGCGGAGGACGTGTGGAACGGATTTCTGGAGCGCTTCAACCGGTTGTGGGACGAACACGTGAAGGATGAGATGTGGTCCGCCCCGGGTTATCGGGATGCTTATATTTTGCGCCTTCTGCAGGACTCCGCCGGTTTTGCCGGCTGCAAAATGATGCGCCGGGTGATCGGTCTCGCTCCCGTGGCCGATCTGGAAACGATCGAGCCGCCGGAGGTGCGGGCGGTCGCGGAAAGGCAGGCGCTCCGCATCGGGGCGCAGCTGGTGCTCCGCCGCGGGGAAATGCGGCGAATCGGCGATATTACGGATCTGGTACGCCGGGAAGGGGGGGCGGAATGAGGATGAAACCAGGGATGGATCTGCCCCATCCGCCGGCGGTGGCGTGGAAGGAAGACCGCTTGATGCTGCTGGACCAGCGCCGCCTGCCGACGGAAACCGTCTACCTGGAATTGACCCGGCCCGAGGAAGTTCGGGAAGCCATCCGGGAACTTGCCGTCAGGGGCGCCCCCGCCATCGGGATCGCCGCCGCCTACGGCCTGTATCTGGGGGTCCGGGATGTTCCTGAGGGGGACGAGGAGGGTTTCTGGCAACTGTTGAATCGGACATCCGACCGGCTCGGCACTTCCCGGCCGACGGCGGTCAACCTGCACTGGGCCCTGCGCCGGATGGTTCGCCGGGCGGAAAGCCTGAAGGGAAAGCCCCTTTCGGAGATCAAGGAGGCCCTGCTTCAGGAAGCGGAGACGATCCGGCGGGAGGATGCCGAGGTTTGCCGGCGGATCGGGGAACACGCCCTTTCCCTTCTCGAGGACGGCATGGGCGTCCTCACCCATTGCAACGCGGGCGGATTGGCGACGGCGGCCTACGGGACGGCCCTTGCACCGCTCTATCTCGCCAAGGAACGGGGCTGGCGGCTGAAGGTGTTCGCGGACGAAACGCGCCCCGTCCTGCAGGGCGCCCGGTTGACCGCCTATGAGCTGAAGCAGGCGGGGATCGACGTCACCCTGATCTGCGACAACATGGCCGCTGCCGTCATGCAGAGGGGGTGGGTGCAGGCGGTGATCGTGGGCACGGACCGGGTGGCGGCCAACGGGGATGTGGCCAACAAGATCGGAACCTACGGCGTGGCGGTGCTGGCCCGGGCTCACGGAATCCCCTTTTACGTGGCGGCGCCCACCTCCTCGATCGATCTGGAGACCCCGACGGGCGCGGACATCCCCATCGAGGAGCGCCCCGCCGAAGAGGTCACGCAGGGCTTCGGAAAGCGAACGGCCCCCGAGGGGGTGTCTGTCTATAACCCGGCCTTCGATGTCACTCCCGCCGAATACGTGACGGCGATCATTACCGAACGGGGGGTGATCCGCCCACCCTACGCCGAGGGGCTTCGCCGGGCGATGGAAGAACCGTCGAAGTGAGAGGATGCGGTCCGCCGGTTTCCTTTTTGTGTAATTATGGGGACCTGCGGAGACGGTCGGAACGGCAGCGGAGAGACCCTGAAAGCGCGAGGGTTTTCCGATACGGAGACGGTGGCCCCCTTTCCGGATATCCCGGGGGATTGGCCCTGCGTCGAGTCGACCCCCTGGGGGTGGGTTGCCATTTATGGTAAAATGGTCGTGAAGGCGGCGGAAGACTGCATCCGACGGCCCTTCGCCGTTTTCTGAAAAATGCGGTGCGCTTTGAAGCATCAGAATCGTTTCCGCCTGCCTTCTCTCCTTTTTTCCCGGAAGGGGATTTCCCGGTCATCGGGGATCATGACCCGAAAGGAGGTGAGCCGATGGCCCTGAAAGGGGTCTTGCCTCCGCCCAGCAACCTCCCGCTGTCCTTCTAGGGCGGGAGCGACCCGCGGCCGGTCAAACAGACGTTTACCGACAGCTGTCGATTCCCGCCCGGTATCCATCAACGGGAGGGGATCGCATTGCGTGGAGGAATCAAATGGGTCTGTCTGGCCTCCGTGCTCTGGGGAACGGCGGGGCTGGTGGGGAAGGGATTGACGGACGGACACGGGCTCGATCCGCTGGCCGTCGCCGCCTGGCGCCTTTTGGTCAGCTCGCCCCTGCTGTTGTTTGCCGCGTGGCGGGAGGGAGTCCGCCTCGGGACCTCGGCGGTACCGCTGCGCTCCCATGCCGGCTGGTTCCTGCTGTTTGGACTGGCGGTGGCAGGGTATCAGCTGGGCTATTTTTCGGCGGTGGATCGAACCATGGTGGCCACCGCGACCCTTCTCGCCGTCTGCACCGCTCCGCTGTTCGTCGCGTTGGTGGCCCGCTGGGCGTTCGGAGAGCGGCTCACCTTTCGGGTGACGGGGGCTTTGGTGTTGGGTCTGGCTGGAACGATCCTGATGATCGGTGTCGACAGCCTGGCCGGCCTGGTGAACCCTCGATGGTGGTCGGGGAATGCGCTGGCGCTTGCAGCCGCCATTTGCTACGGCGGGTACATCCTGATCGGAAAGCGTATGACCGGCGAACTGCCGCCGATTCGCATCGTCGCCGTCGCCTTCACTCTCGGAGCGGTGTTTCTGCTCCCTTTCCTCCGCTTTCCCGGTCCTTCCTGGGAAGCGTGGGGGATGATCCTGTATCTGGGGTTGGTGCCCACGGGCGTCGCCTACATGTTTTACATTACCGGGCTGAACCGGACGACGGCGACCCGGGCTTCCATCGCGGCCCTCCTGGAGCCGCTGACGGCGACCCTTCTCGCGGTGGCCCTCCTGGGGGAGCGTCTCAGCCCCTGGGAGTGGGTCGGAGCTTTCCTGCTGTTCCTTTCCCTGTTTTTGTTGGCCTCCCCGGGGAAGGTAAAGCGGCAAGAGCGAGCTCCGTCCCCGTGAGAAGGCCGATGATGGGCGACCGCCGTGGAGGGGGCCGGTAGACATCAAGGATTTATCACGAAACCGAGCAAAGTACGACAAGGGGGTTTATTCAATGGCCTACGTGATCACTTCGCCTTGTAAGGATGAAAAGGCTGCGGAATGCGTTGAGGTATGTCCCGTGGACGCGATTCATGGCGACGATGTCCAGTATTACATCGATCCGGACACCTGCATCGATTGCGGTGCCTGCGAACCGGTCTGCCCGGTGGAAGCGATTTACCAGGAGGACATGGTTCCGGAAGAGGAGCAGGAATACATCGAGATCAATGCCAACTTCTTCAAATGATCGGGCGGCGCGGGTGCGGCATACCGCACCCGCGCTTTTCTAGGGTTTCATCCGAGCTGTCGGCGGACACAAAGTTTTTGTTCCCCCTTGACGGCGGAGGTTCATCAGATAAATAATAATCTTTGAAAGCACTTTTTTTCGAAGACTCGGGCCCTTTGCCCGGAGGATGCATGACAAGGGATGTCAGGGAAGGCGCCTATCCGCGGAAGGTGTTTTTTTCTCAGCCTGAAATGAATGACCATTCATTCACAAGGATTTTCCGCGGAAGGGCGAAATAGGGAGAGGAGGATCGACTGTGGCGAAGATCAAACGGGCCGCCGTGCTCGGTGCCGGGGTGATGGGGGCCGCCATCGCCGGGCACTTGGCCAACGTGGGCATTCCCACTTATCTTTTGGACATCGTTCCGAGGGAATTGACGGAGGAAGAAAAGAAGAAGGGCCTTACGCTGGACGATCCCCGGGTGCGCAACCGGCTGGCCCAGGCCGGTAAGGATCGCCTCCTGAAGGAAAAGCCGTCGCCTCTGTACCACAGGGAAGCGGCGAACCTGATCACCGTGGGCAACCTGGAGGATGATCTCGACAAGCTGGGAGAAGTGGACTGGATCGTCGAAGCGGTCGTCGAGAACCTGAAGATCAAGCAGGATCTCTACGCGAAGGTGGAGCAGGTGTGGAAACCGGGGACGATCGTCAGCTCCAACACTTCGGGAATCTCCATCCGTGCCATGGTGGAAGGGCGCTCGGAGGAGTTCCGCTCCCATTTCCTGGGCACGCACTTTTTCAATCCTCCCCGCTACATGAAGCTGCTGGAGATCATCCCGACCGAGGCGACCCGTCCGGAAATCGTGGAGGAGATGAAAGCCTTCGCCGAGGAAGTGCTGGGCAAAGGGGTCGTCATGGCCAAGGACACCCCCAACTTCATCGCCAACCGGATCGGCGTCTACGGGCTGCAGGTGACGTTGAAGGCGATGCAGGAGGCCGGGCTGGGTCCGGATGAAGTGGATGCCATCACCGGCCGGGCGATGGGCCGTCCCAAGAGCGCCACCTTCCGCACCCTGGATCTGGTCGGTTTGGACACCTTCGTCCACGTCGCCGACAACGTCCGGGAAAACGTGAGCGACCCCGCCGAAAAGGAAACCTTTGTCGTATCCCCGCTGCTTCGGAACATGGTGGAGCGGAAGTGGCTGGGTCAAAAGACGGGGCAAGGTTTCTACAAAAAGGTGAAGGGGGAAAAGGGAAGCGAGATTCTCGCCCTGGATCCGGAGACGATGGAATACCGTCCGCGCAAGAAGCTGCGCGCCCCGTCCCTGGAAGCGGCCAAACGGGCCAAATCTTTGCCGGAAAAGCTGCAGGCCCTGGTGTACGCCGACGATGCGGCGGGACGCTTCGCCTGGGAGATCACGAAAAAGACTCTCCTCTATTCAGCGGCGCGCATTCCGGAGATCGCCGACGACATCGTGAGCGTCGACCGGGCGATGAAGTGGGGCTTCAACTGGGATCTGGGACCCTTCGAAATGTGGGATGCCATCGGCGTGGAGAAGTCCGTCGCCCGCATGCGCGAAGAGGGGGAAACGATCCCGCCCCTCGTGGAGGAGTTGCTCGCCTCCGGCGCCAAATCCTTCTACGGCAAGGAAGACGGAAAAGTTCGCCACTTCCACGTCGGCGGGAAGTTCCGTGACGTGGAAGAGCATCCCAAAACCATCTCCCTGGATCGCCTGAAGGAGCAGAACCGGGTGATCAAGGCCAACAAGGGCGCCAGCCTGATCGACATCGGGGACGACGTGGCCCTGCTCGAATTCCATTCGCCCAAAAACGCCATCGGCGCCGACATCATCATGATGATCAACGCGGCGGTGAAAGAGGTTTCCGCCAACTACCGCGGTCTGGTCATCGGCAACCAGGGGACCAATTTCTGCGTCGGCGCCAACTTGATGCTGATCCTGATGGAGGCCCAAGACCAAAACTGGCCGGAGCTCGACCTGATGGTCCGCCAGTTCCAGAAGGCGATGGGATCCCTCCGCTACCTGGATCGTCCGGTGGTGGCCGCTCCCTTCGGCATGGCCCTGGGCGGCGGTGTGGAAGTTTGCCTCCCGGCGGACCGCATCCAGGCGGCGGCGGAAACCTACATGGGCCTGGTGGAAGTGGGTGTCGGCCTGATCCCCGGCGGCGGCGGAAACAAGGAGATGCTTCTCCGCTGGACCGAAGGGGTGGATCCGAAGGAAAAACTCCTGCTGCAGCCCCTGGTGAACAAGGTGTTCGAGATCATCGGCATGGCCAAGGTGTCCACCAGCGCGCACGAAGCCAGGGATTACAAGTTCCTGCGGCCCTATGACGGCATCACCGTCAACCGGGATCATCTCCTGTACGACGCCAAACAGGCGGTTCTGGCGATGGACCGGGCCGGATACCGGCCGCCGCAGCCCCGGAAGATTCCCGTGGTGGGCGAGTCGGGCTACAACGTGCTGAGACTGGGCGCCTACAACCTGCTGCAGTCGGGATATATCACGGAGCACGACTACAAGATCGCCAGCAAGCTGGCCTACGTCCTGGCGGGGGGCGAAGTTCCCGAAGGGACGCTGGTTGACGAGCAGTACCTGTTGGATCTGGAGCGGGAGGCCTTCCTCAGCCTGGCCGGCGAGCCGAAGTCCCAGCAGCGCATGATGCACATGCTGACCAAGAACAAGCCGCTCCGGAACTGAGTCCGGCGGATCGAAAGGGATACAAAGGGAGGAGAGGAGAGTATGCGCGAAGCAGTGATCGTGGCGGGAGCCCGGACGGCTGTCGGGAAAGCCCACAAGGGCACGCTGAAAAACACCCGCCCCGATGAGCTGGGAGCCGCCGTCGTCAGGGAACTGATGCGCCGGGTTCCCCAGGTGGATCCCAAGGAAGTGGAAGACGTGATCATGGGTTGCGCCATGCCGGAAGGGGAGCAGGGGCTGAACATCGCCCGGATCATCGCGGTCCGCGCCGGTCTTCCCACGGAGGTTCCGGGAGTGACGGTCAACCGGTTCTGCTCTTCCGGGCTGCAGACCATCGCCATGGCCGCGGAAAAGATCATGTGCGGCTTCGCCGACGTGGTGATCGCCGGCGGCGTGGAGAGCATGAGCATGGTGCCGATGACGGGCTACAAGCCCTCCCCTAACCCCTACCTGATGGAGCACTATCCCCAGATCTACATGTCGATGGGGCACACGGCCGAGGAAGTGGCCAGAAGGTTCGGCGTCTCCCGGGAGGATCAGGACCGCTTTGCCGTGGAAAGCCACCGGAAGGCCCACCGGGCGATCCAGGAGGGCAAATTCAAGGATGAGATCGTTCCGGTCACCGTCAAGGAGCGGTTCATCGACGAAAACGGCAAGCTGAGGGAGAAGGAAATCGTCTTCGACACCGACGAGGGGGTTCGCCCCGACACCTCGCTGGAGGTTCTGGCCAAACTGAAGCCGGTCTTCCGGGTGGACGGAACCGTCACGGCGGGGAACTCCTCCCAGACCAGTGACGGGGCCGCCGCCGTGATGGTGATGTCGGCGGAGAAGGCCGAGCAGTTGGGAATTCGGCCCATCGCCGTCTATCGTTCCTTCGCCGTCGGCGGCGTCGATCCCGACATCATGGGAATCGGACCGGTGGTGGCCGTTCCCAAGGCGCTGAAGCTGGCGGGGCTGACGCTGGATCAGGTGGATCTCGTCGAACTGAACGAGGCCTTTGCTTCCCAGTCGCTGGAGGTGATCCGCCGTCTCGAGCTGAATCCGGAGATTGTCAACGTCAACGGCGGCGCGATCGCCCTGGGCCATCCGCTGGGTTGCACCGGCGCCAAACTGACGGTATCGATCCTCAATGAGCTGGCCCGCCGCAAGAAGAAAATCGGCGTCGTCACCATGTGCATCGGCGGCGGCATGGGTGCGGCAGGCGTGTTCGAAATGGTGTCCTGAAAAAATTTTGAAGGAGGAGAGGAAAGATGTCGACGACCGAAAGCGTGGCCAAAAAAGGGGGCGGCTTCCTGCTGGAGCGGCCGGCTCCCGAGGAGATTTTCACCCCCGAGGACATCAACGAAGAGCAAAAGATGATCGCCAAGACCACCGAAGACTTCGTCAAGGAAAAGGTGTGGCCGGTATTGGAGGAGATCGAGAACCACAACTTTGACCATACCGTGCGCCTCTTGAAACAGGCGGGGGAACTGGGGCTGCTCGGGGCCGACGTGCCGGAGGAGTACGGCGGTTTCGGACTGGACAAAATCACCTCCACCCTGATCACCGAGAAGATCTCCCTCGGCCGTTCCTTCGGGCTCAGCCACGGCGCCCACGTGGGGATCGGGAGCCTGCCGATCGTCTTCTTCGGCAATGAGGAACAGAAGAAAAAATACCTTCCCGCCCTGGCCACGGGTGAAAAAATCGCCGCCTACGCCCTGACGGAGCCCGGATCCGGTTCCGACGCCCTGGGGGCCAAGACCACGGCCAAGCTGAGCGAGGACGGCAAATACTACCTCCTGACCGGGGAAAAGCAGTGGATCACCAACTCCGGTTTCGCCGACGTTTTCATCGTCTACGCCAAGATCGACGGCGAGAAATTCACCGCCTTCATCGTCGAGCGGGACTTCCCGGGCGTCTCCGTCGGCCCGGAAGAGAAGAAGATGGGGATCAAGGGATCTTCCACCCGAACGCTGATCCTGGACGAAGCCCGGGTTCCGGTGGAGAACGTCCTGGGTGAGCCGGGCAGGGGCCATGTGATCGCCTTCAACATTCTCAACATCGGCCGGTTTAAGCTGGCGGCGGGCTGCCTCGGTTCCGCCAAGCGGGCCATCGAAATTTCCGCCAAGTACGCCAAGGAGCGGAAACAGTTCAAGGTTCCGATCGCCAAGTTCGGGCTGATCCGGGAAAAACTGGCGACGATGGCCGCCAAGACCTATGCCCTGGAGAGCATGGTGTACCGCACCGGCGGATATTTCGAGGAGAACCTCAGCCAAGTGGAAGGGGCCCAGGGGGCGGACGTCGCCAAAGCGATCGCCGAATACGCCCTGGAATGCTCCATCAACAAGGTGTTCGGCTCCGAAGTGCTGGACTACGTGGTGGACGAAGGGGTGCAGATTCACGGCGGTTACGGCTTCATGCAGGAGTACGAGATCGAAAACATGTACCGCGATTCCCGGATCAACCGCATCTTTGAAGGGACCAACGAGATCAACCGGCTCCTGATTCCCGCCACCTTGATGCGCAAGGCGATGAAGGGAGAACTGCCCCTGATCCAGGCGGCACAGGAACTTCAGGAAGAACTGATGACGATGATGCCGATGCTGCCGGAAGAGGAGCCGGCCCTGCTGGAGGAAGAAGCCAACCTGATCGACAACGCCAAGAAGATCTTCCTGATGAGCGCCGGCCTCGCCGTCGAGAAATACCAGATGGAACTGGAAAAGCAGCAGGAGATCCTGCGGGACATCGCCGACATCGCCATCGAGATTTACGCCATGGAGAGCGCCTGGCTCCGGGCGAAAAAAGCCCTGGACAAGGAAGGCGAAGAAAAAGCCCGGCTCAAGGCGGATCTCACCCGGGCCTACGTCTTCGAAGCCTTCCCGCGGATCGAACAGCGGGCCCGCCACATCCTGTCGGCGATGGAGGAAGGAGATGTCCTCCGCACCCAGCTCTCCGTCCTGAAGAAGTTGACCCGCTACACCCCGATCAACGAAGTCGCCCTCAAGCGTTCCATCGCCAAGCAGATCCTCGAAGCGGACGGCTATGTGGTATGAGGGTGCAAGAAGAAAATGGGATGAAATCGACACACCCCCGCTCCCTGAGCGGGGGCGTTTTTTCTTGGATGCAAACGGGCAACCGGGGGTACGAACTTTTGTGGAATGGGAAAGGAATTGGCGCCGCAGCTCCCGCTTGACAACGGAAGAGAGGAGGAATAAAGTGGATGTAAGTAAGTACTTACTCTAAAAGTCGGTGTGGAAGGTTGAGTGTAGTTGCATCAAAGAGAAACCGCGGTCGACAGCGATCGTCTCATCAAAAGAGAGGATGTTTGCATGAACAAACGCCGGGGAAATTCGCATCGTCATCCGGAACGTTCATCAACGCGCCAAAGTGCAATCGCAGCCCATTTTACTTGAAAAGGGTGATCTTGATATGAGTCATCCGGGACCGAACCGTTCGAATTTTTCTCTTCAACCCTTTCGCATCGCCATCCCCCAATCCGAGCTGGACGATCTGCAAAACCGTCTGGCCCGCACCCGTTGGCCCGCTGAACTGCCTGGCCCTGAGAGAAACTACGGGGTTCCACTCGACCGTTTAAAACAGCTGGTGGAGTACTGGCGCACCTCGTACGACTGGCGAAAATACGAGGCATTGTTGAACTCCTTCCCCCAATTCACGGCGACAATCGATGGAGCAAATATCCATTTTCTGCATGTCCGTTCTCCTGAGAAGAATGCGCTTCCGCTGATTATCACCCACGGTTGGCCCGGTTCCATTGTGGAGTTTCTTGACATTATTGGTCCGCTTACCGATCCGAAATCCCACGGCGGTGATCCGGCGGATGCCTTCCACTTGGTAATCCCATCGATTCCGGGCTTCGGTTTTTCCGGCCCCGTGAAAGAGAAGGGGTGGAATGTCAATCGAATCGCTCACGCCTGGGCTGAATTGATGAGGAGGCTTGGTTATGACCGGTACGGAGCCCAGGGCGGGGATTGGGGTTCCGCAATTTCCAGAGCTTTAGGAGCCATAGACTCGGAACACGTTTGTGGTGTACATCTCAACTATCTGCCGACTCCCCCTCCTCCGTCCGCTGACATTAGCGATCTATCGGAGGAAGATAAGGCCAGAATCGTCAATACCAAACGGTTAAGAGAGGCTCCTCCTGGTTACATGAGGCTTCAGTCCACTCGTCCCCAAACAATTTCCTATGCCCTTACTGACTCGCCCGTCGGGCAGCTGGCTTGGATCGCGGAGAAATTTATCGAATGGACTGATCCAGCTTGTCCGGTTGCAGAGGATTATCTACTTACGAACGTGATGCTCTACTGGCTCACAGGTACTGCTGGTTCATCGGCCCTTCTTTATTATGAAAATGCCCGGTCCAAAGTACAATCCAAGTCATGTCCAGTACCTGTGGGAATCGCTGTTTTCCCGTACGATATTAACCTTCCTGTTCGTCGTTTTGCTGAGCTTCAATACTCCATTGTCCATTGGACTGAATTTGATCGTGGTGGTCATTTTGCTGCGTTAGAGGCACCTGATTTGTTTGTGGAAGACGTGCGGAAATTTTTCCGCCGTTTCCGTTAATCCCTTTCAACCACATCTTTGAAGGGGCCAACGAGATCAACCGGCTCCTGATTCCCGCCACCCTGATGCGCAAGGCGATGAAGGGAGAGCTGCCCCTGATCCAGGCCGTCCAGGCCCTGCAGGGAGAACTGCTGACGATGATGCCGACGCTGCCGGAAGAGGAACCGGCCCTGCTGGAAGAAGAGGCCAACCTGATCGACAACGCCAAGAAGATCTTTCTGATGAGCGCCGGTCTCGCCGTCGAGAAGTACCAGATGGAGCTGGAAAAACAGCAGGAGATCCTGCGGGACATCGCCGACATCGCCATCGAGATTTACGCCATGGAGAGCGCCCGGCTCCGGGCGAAAAAAGCCCTGGACAAGGAAGGCGAAGAAAAAGCCCGGCTCAAGGCGGATCTCACCCGGGCCCACGTCTACGAAGCCTTCCCGCGGGTCGAACAGCGGGCCCGCCACATCCTGTCGGCGATGGAGGAAGGGGATGTCCTCCGCACCCAGCTTTCCGTCCTGAAGAAATTGACCCGTTACACCCCGATCAACGAAGCCGCCCTCAAGCGTTCCATCGCCAAGCAGGTCCTCGAAGCGGAAGGGTATGTGGTTTAAGGGGCCTGTAATTAAAAGAAACTCCCGGTGATCAAAATGGGAGTCTCATGATGCCAGAATGTCGATTCGGGAGGGAGGCAATTTTTCGTCCGGCGACTCGCCACTGCGTGGAGCCGAGACGGAAAAGCGTCTCCTGACCTTGGGGTTGTCAGCAGTTTAAACTCCCGGTGATCGAACCGGGAGTTTTTAGTTTTGACAAATTGCCAAGAAAGAATTGATTTTCCGTCTCGAAATTTCCCGATGGAAGAAAAATCGTCCCCTTTATTAGGTGTCAGCTTAGCAAATTCTCGGTTTGGTTAAAAATCACCCCTTAAAGTAGACACAGGAAAACAACCTGTAAAAATTACTTTAAGGGGTGATTTTCGTAACAAGACCTTCAAGCAGGCGTATACAATGTTCGATCCCAACCGGATCATGCTCCGGTGTGCCTCATGGGCTTTTCAGCCCTTCATCAAATTCGTATGATCCGGTCCAAACGCTGCCTGCCATTTTTGCTGGAAGTCGGAGACATCTTCCTTAGTGGACGGGAAGGCGACGAACTTTTCGATGATATCGGGGTCGACCGTCACGGCATGGGCCCCGGCCAACACGGCATCATACACTTGTTGGACATTCTTGAAACTAGCGGCCAACACTTCGCATCCCATATCAAATCTGTCGAACAAGGCCACGATTTCGGAAACGACTTGCCTTCCATTGCCGGGCAAGTTGTTGATCCGGTTTACATAAGGGGCCACATATTTAGCCCCGGCCATGGCCGCTAGTAAGGCTTGCATCCCCGTGTAAATGGTTGTGGCCAAAACGGGGATACCTTCCGAGGAGAGCATCCGAATGGCCTTCAAGCCTTCTTCCGTTACCGGCACTTTCATCAACACGTTCCCCGGAATGGTGTCAAGGATGTATTTCCCCTCTTCCAACATTTCCTCCGCCCAATTTCCCAACACTTGAACGAAAATTTCTTTTTCCATGCCGATGATGGAACGGATTTCTTTCAACGTTTCCAAATACGGCCTTCCTTCTGCGGCAAGAATCGTTGGATTCGTAGTGACGCCGGTCACTGGATAGTAGTCTTGGATCCTGGCGATTTTTTCTACATCGGCCGAATCGATGTACAGTTTCATCGGTCATTCTCCTTTTTCAATCTTGTTCCCATTGCGTTTCCTTAAGTAACAGGGAAACATTATTTGATGATTTTTATTGTCGTTCCGATCGCGATGGAAGGGATCGGTTTTGCCTCCACGTACAAGGTGCCCGGAAGCTCGGCCGTCCGGGATCCGTCAAAACGGATTGTGATGTGTCCGAGTTGCCCTAGGTTTTTGACCACCGCATCACCGACCGCAGTGATTTCAAATGGTTCGCCGCCTAGGTATAACGTTGCGCCCGGCACAATTTCCCCGACCACCTGCGTGACACGGATCATGTAACAGTAATTTTTTAATTCCTCCGGAGCGTTTTCCCCGAACAACACAATCATTTTTTCACTCAGGAATTCATCGGCATTTTTCCCGATGTTCACAACTTGTGTTTCAAAAATCTCAGCCATTACTCCTATCACTCTTTCTAAAAATTTTTCTGTATTTGATGTTGTTTTGAAAAAGGAAACTGCAAAATCCGGAATGGATTTTGCAGGATCACCCTATATAGTACAATTACGAATATAATCCAAAGCTTGCCAGCCAGGCCACCACTACCCGCGGGACGCCGATCAGGAACCGGGAGTACAGAACGGAAGGCACGCCAACTTCCACGGTTTCCGGTTCCGCTTCCGCCAAGCCCAGACCGACCGGGATGAAATCACAGGCGTTTTGCGTGTTGATTGCGAACAAAGCCGGCAACGCCAATTGGGGAGGGATATTGCCTTTGCCGATTTCCACGCCGATCAAAGTCCCGATGACTTGAGCGATAACTGCTCCCGGCCCCAACAGCGGGGAAAGGAACGGCAACGAACAAATGAAACCGATCAAAATCAAGCCCCAAATGTTGCCCGCCAGTGGCGTCATCAAGTGGGCAAACCAGTCGCCAATCCCGGATCCTTGAATGATACCGATCAGCAGGGAGACGAATGCCATGAACGGGATGATTGTGTTTAACATCGTTTGTACCGCTTCCCGGGCCGCTTGATAGAATGTGTGAATCACTTTTCCCGCACCGAGGCCGATTTTGGTCAACAAGCTTTTATCTTTCTTTTCCGCTAAGGTTTGTGAGACTTTTTTGTCGGCGCTGTAGGTATATTCCTTTTCGGCCGAAGATGCAGCGAAGGTGTCTTCCGTCGCGGTCGCCGCAACTTCTTCCCCTTCCACCGGGGTGATTTGATCCGGCCCGACACCGGACACGTAGATGTCCTCCGTGATGTATTTGGCCAATGGGCCGGCTTTCCCCGTGTTCATGATGTTGATCGTCTTAATCCGTTTTTGCGGGTAGATTCCGCAGCGCAACGTTCCGCCGCAATCGATGACGGCCACGCAAATCTCTTCATCCGGCACCTTCGTGTTGAATCCGTTTACAGGTGTCGCGCCGGTCAATTCGGCCAACTTATTCACGATTTCCGGTTTTGCCCCGCCCCCGGTAATATAGACGATTTTGTTCCGTTTTTCCGTGGGGGTTATGATCAGAGGACCGCCGAATCCGCCGGGTCCTTTGACAACTTTCACAGAGCGATAGTTTGCCATAGTTTCTGCTCCTTTCCTTGTGATTCTCACACGTCGACCTTGGTTTTCAATTTGATGCCTTGTTGCCTTTCAACGATTGTCGTCGTGAAGTCGGTGATCCATCCGGCGAAGAAGTTCATGACGAGACCGACTAACATGTAACGGATCGCCAAATCCGCTGTGCTTAAACCCAGGGCTTCGACCCCTTGGGCGATGCCGAGCCAGACGAACAATTCGCCCGGATTGATGTGTGGGAACAAACCGTTGCTTGTATGGCAGAAATACGCGCCGGCCGCATAATAGCTCGGTTTGTATTTTTCCGGCAGGAACCGTCCTAACGACAGGCTCATCGGGTTGCCCAACATGAAAGAACCGACGAAAGGCAAGATCATGTACCTCAAGATCGGGTTTCTCGCCGACACCCGTCCCAAAGCATTGATTTTGTCTTGCCCGATCAGTTGGATCAAAGTGTTCATCGCCACCAACAGCAACAATACGACAGGGACGATGTCAGTCATCCAGCTGATAAACGTTTTCGCGCCGGTTTGGAATAGATTCATGAAAACTTCCGCGGCTTTAACTAGAAAATCCATCATTTGTCACCTCTTCATGATTTTTTTGCAGTGACCATTCGCTCCGCTTTCAACAAAATGCTTTTGAACGGACTGGGCTTTTCAGGAATAACCCCGCCCGAGATAACTGTCCGGTAATTTTTTTGTGCATCTTCGATGGCCAATCGGAGCAATTTGTTGCAGTGAGCCATGTCGGATGGCGTCAATCGGTTCAAATATTTCCCTTTAAAACCTTCCAAGGTTTTCATCCGGGCCATGATTGTCACGCCCTGCAACCGTTTCGCCTCGAGGATTTTCCCCGTCTTGTCGATGGCGAACATAACGATGGTTCCGGCACGAAATTTCCCCGGCCTCCGTCCGATGGCGACTTTCCCCTTTTTTCTCATTGCTACAAATTCATTCGTAAAATGTTTGACCTGGATGAATCCCAGTAACTGCTGGATGATGAAAGCGCCACCGATGAACAGGGCCAAAACCAACATTTCCATCATGATCATCACCTCCCTTTTGTCATCACTCTGAACCTTCTCCCAGACATAGCAAAAATTGCTCATACGTCCTGCTGTCGCCTAATCGTAAGACCCATTTTTCATCCTGAGAAATCCGCATGATTTCGTTATACAATTTGACCAGTAGCCCCTCTTCCTCCCCGATGTTTTCGGGGAGCGCCAACAGGAAGAGAATCCGGATAGGCTTGTCCCCGTGCAAAACCGTCTTCCTGAAGACGCCGACCGAAAGGATGATATGGTCGGACCCGTGATTGATCGTGTGGGGTAAAGCGATGAAATTGTCGAAAACCATCGTCGACTTTTTTTCCCGTTCGATTAACCGTTCGGGAAATCCATCATCGACGAAGCCTTGCTCCACCAACTTTTCGGCCATGATTCGAACGCTTTCAATATAGTCCTCTGAATCCAGCACAGAAAAGCGATCCCTGGAAAGAAGAATGCCCAGCAAAGATGAATGGGATGGAGGCGCTTCCGTTTTCTTGCGACTCTGCAAATAAACCAGGTTTTCAATCTGTCTTGTGATTTTTGCCTCGTCGAAAATCTCTTCGATCCGAATCACGGGCATACCCGGGGAATCGGGCAAGGGAACCGTCGTGAATATAATGTCGTATTTTGACAAAATACGCGGGTCCGCTTCTTTGTCAGAATACAGGTCGATGGTCAGTTTATTCCCCAACACCTTTTTCAATTGGATGGAGATGAGTTTTGCCGATCCCCTCCCGGTGCTGCATACAACCGCTACCCGATTAAAGGTTTTGATTTTGAATTCATTTTCTGACAGATAAATTTCGAAATAGAGGGCCAAATATCCCAATTCATCCTGAGAAGGTTTTAAGTCGATTTTTTCATGGATCACTTCTCCGGCAATTTCTGCCATTTTGAAGGCCAATGGATATTTTCTTTTCACTTGGTTCAAAAGGGGGTTCGGGGAATGAATGCCGAAAATTAATCGGTTGATCATGAAATACAAATGGTACTCCAATTCTCTTTTAATGCTTTTCAAGTCTAGCAAAAAGTTCATCTCAAAGGCGATCCGTTCCACGATGTCATTGATCAGCTCGGTAATCTCCGCCGGAACGGGGATATGGGCGACCGAAGTGATGTCGGTCGGTGTGTGTCTTCCGGCTATGGGAAGGGTGAGGAAGAGCACTTCTTCCTCCGGGATGGATATCGAAAACCGTTTTTCAATTTCCTTCCCCACTTCCCGAGCAATCGTATATCCCGTCGATCCGCACAATTTCCGGTATTTCTCCGGAAGGGCAACCCGATGGCCACCCTTCAACCTGTCCAAAGAAACGACGATTGTGCGGATGAATCGTTTTTCCGTGGCCGCTTCCAAATTGAGCTGTTGGATGATGCCTTTCAGGGCCTTTTCTACTTCCGACTCAATGGAGGAGCGACGGTACAAATATTCATACAGGTGTTCGATGATGAAGCTCCGTAAAGAAAGCTCGCTACCTTCGATTTTCATGCCCTTGTTGGGTTTGCCCGCAATTTTCAAATCATAAGGGTTCAGCAGTACGGAGGCTTTTTTCAAATCCTTCACCAATGTCGAACGGGCGATGTTCAATTTATAGGCCAGTTCATCCAAGGTATCTACACCGGTATCCTCGATCAAACAACCGACGATGAACGCGATTCGTTTGATCAAGCTGTCACTCTCGGTTGTACGTTCTTTGTTGTACTGTATTACCTCATTGAATTTTTTTCTGTCGAAGATCGTCAAAAAGTACCCTTTCCCACGTTTATTGCGGATGGTTGCGATTCCTTCGAGGTCGGAATTCAATTGGTCGATGTAATTGAAAATCGACCTCTGGCTGATATTCAGCTGCTTGGATAAGTAATCCGGGGTAAGGTAATCCTTCATTTCTATCAAATCCAAGATTTGCAGGTGTTTTTCGCTTTCAAAAATAACAGGCATTGATCACACCTTCTTTTTGAAACAAACACCAGTTTTTACTATATTTTATCATTTAAAAGAAGGTGTTCAACGTGTTGGTATATTTTACCCGCGGGATTTACCGCCGGAAATATTGATTGTTGTACCGGTGATGTAACTGGCCCGGTCGGAAGCCAAGAAGGCGGCTAAATTGGCGATTTCATCCAATTTACCTTCCCGTCCGAGGGGGATGGATTTGCTGTAATCCGCATTCAAACCTTCAACGGTGGTGTTCCGGGTGTAGGCTAACGCCTCATTGTAGGCGTCCGTCCGCAAACCCGTCTTTTCCACGATTCCGGGGGCAATCCCAACGACGCGGATGCCGAATTTACCCAACTCTTTTCCCCAGGAACGAGTGAATCCCATCATGGCTGCTTTCGTTGCCGCATAGCAGCTTTGGCCGACGGATCCTTCCTGACCGCATTCTGAACTGATATTGATGATGACGCCCCGGTTTTGTTTGATCATCACCCGTGCCGCGGCTTGGGCGCAAAGGAACGTCCCTTTGACGTTGACTGCCATCATCAAATCAAAATCCCTTTCACTCAGCTCGTACTCCGGCCGTTCGTTCCGATAGTCGACCAAAAGTCTTGGAAGATTGATACCGGCATTGTTGACTAAAATGTCGAGCCTGCCGAACACGTCCAACGTCTGGCGGATGAGCTCATCCACCTGTTCCTTTTTCGTAATGTCGCACTGGCAGTGGTAGGTTCCGTCCTCTGAAAAGCCATTTTTCACTTTCAAATCGGCAACAACGACCTTGGCTCCGTTTTCCGCCAATTCTTTGGCGATATGGGCACCAATCCCTGATGCTGCGCCCGTTATGATCGCCACTTTGTCCTTTAAACCAAGCCAATCATTCACAAGTTGAACCCCCTTGACGAGAGAAGCTGAAAAATTTGCGCGAATTCTGGTGTTGGAAATGCATCAAAAAATTTCCATTTTACGCGTCATTGAAACAGCGAGGATTGGTTCCACGGCTGGTTCTACAAGATGCCAGAGATTTCTTCACTTAATATATAAATCATTGCCAGGAAACAATTAATACACTATTTTGCAGTGAAGATTGCAAAGATGGAACACTGTGGATGGTAACAGTGGGAAGGATATAGCAACCCTCAGGGAACGCGATCTTCCGGTTTGCGCCCCGTTATATCGTCTGCAAAAGCGGGCTTTGATGAGGAATTTTATTGTCTTCCATACGTTTGTTCTCCGTCTTGGAGATTTACCGCAGTGTTTGTCACAAGCGACGGGAATTACGTTTCTGCTCTGTCCGCCGTGTATAAACCGCGCGGCAAGGTATCGGAGGAGCTGTCCATTATCATCTACGACAATATCAAAACGGTGGGTTAACCGTTTCTCTCCTGACGGCGATCGCTCAACCCCTCCGAGAAATGGGTAAGGCAGCAGCTCAAATCGCATTTCTCAAGCTATCAATGATGGAATATCTACAATAAATCCGAGTGTTGGCCAGTCAACACACCTGATTATCCGTCGTGACTTTTATTCAAAAAAGGGCGGGTTTGATTGACACCGCTTACACAGGGAGTTACTATTAGTTTAGTAAACAAACAAAGCGGGGTGAGTTTAAAGGAGAGGTTGGTGAGGTGCTGTTGATAAAAAACTAAAACGGTGAGGAGTTAACGCTTATTTTCGCGATTTTAGGGCAAATTATGTCTGTTTGCGCAATGGGATAAGGTGAGCGCGTCTGACTTGAAAGCGCATACACACCAAGGAATTAATATGTTTATAAACCAAACAAAATCATTTGGTTTTGGCGATTTTGGAGCAGATTTTAGTTGGACGTTTATCACATCTTTCATTTTATTTGACGGATACAGTCGGCATGAATGCCGCGGTAATCGAGACAATTATTTTAATAGCGCGTATTGCGGATGGATTCACCGATCTGTTCAAGGGCACAATCAGCGATAATACGAACACAAAAATGGGAAAAGCAAAACCGCGGATTTTTTGGACGGCGCCAATTTTGGGAATTTTGACGTTTATGTTATTTAATGTCCCGGGTTTTTTAGGTGAAACAGGACAGGTTGCATAGGTGTTTATCGTTTATCTGCTGCTATCCGCCGCCTTTTATACGGCGAATAACATCGCATATTTCTCGTTGCCGCCTTTGATGACCAACGATGAGGAAAACCGCGTTTCTTTGGGCAGTATCCGCTTTATTTTTGCAAACGCCGCCGTGCTGTCGATCGCAACGTTTACGACGATCTCGTTTCAATGTTTGGAGGCGGACAACAAGGCTGGACATGGACGTCGCATTGTTCTGCACCGACCCGCTCATGATTACCGGTTGGTTTGCGAAAGAGGAACAAAAGGTTTCGTTTCTTGCTGTTTTCAAAGCTTTGTTTAACGAACAAGTACCTCATTTTGGCGCTTGTTTTGTATCTGTTGTGGTATTCGAGGCAAACAGAAAACGGAATCCGGGTTTATTACGCCACGTATATCTTCGATGATGCAAACGTCATGGCACTGATGAGTCTTGCGGCGCCGGCCCCAATGATTCTGGGGCGCTGGTTGCTCCCAAACTGGCCGGAAAATGGGGGGTCGCAGATGTGTCAATTGGGGGCCTGGAATTTTGATTGTTGTTTATGTGATCATGGCCGCCTTCTCCGAAAATTTGCCGGGTGATGCTCATTGGCCTTGTCATTAACTCGACTGGGCCGGTTCCGCTGCAAGCGGCACTCACAGCGATTGTTGCCGATGTCGGCGAGTTGGTGTGCTGGAATACGGGAGTTTTCGTGCGAGTTTCGGTGTTCAGTCTGACGGGTGCGGGGGCTGGGAATCACCTCTGCGATGGTTGCCTGGTCCCTCTCGCCGGGAGGGTATATCGCCGGGGCTTCGGTCCGGCCGGACAGGGCCATCTGCGCCATGAAATCGATGCAAGGCTACTTCCCGTCCGGCATGGTCGTACTCATACCGGTCCCCATGGCCGGGCTCAATGATGAAAGGTTCCTTCCGCGCGTGAAAGAGAGAAAACGCCGGCGAAAGACGCGACGAAAGCATTGTGGAAAGGTAAGCAAAAAATTGATGCGGGGTGGACATGATGGCAACGATCCGAAATCCGATTTTGACGGGCTTCCATCCGGACCCGTGCATCTGCCGTGCCGGGGAAGATTATTACATTGCGGTTTCCACCTTTGAATGGTTTCCCGGAGTGGGGATTTACCACTCAAAGGATTTGAAGAACTGGCGCCTGGTTGCCAGACCCCTCAATCGGCTGAGCCAGCTGAACATGATCGGAAATCCGAATTCGGGCGGGGTCTGGGCGCCGCAACTGTCGTACCATGACGGGCTGTTTTGGTTGATATACACGGATGTGAAGGTGACCGACGGCCAGTGGAAGGATTGTCACAATTATTTGGTGACGTGTGACCGGATTGACGGTGAATGGTCGGACCCGATTTATCTGAACAGTTCCGGATTTGATCCGTCTTTGTTCCACGATGAGGACGGCAAAAAGTATTTGCTCAACATGCTCTGGGATCCGCGCGTCGGGAATCACCATTTTTACGGAATCGTGATGCAGGAATACGATCACGCCCGGAAAAAGCTGGTCGGAGAGCGGAAAGTCATCTTCAAGGGGACCGACGTCAAATTGGTGGAAGGACCGCACCTGTACAAGATCGGCGAGTATTACTATTTGTTGACGGCGGAAGGGGGAACGAGGTACGAACATCAGGCGACGATTGCCCGTTCGAGGAATTTGTGGGGGCCGTATGAAGTGCATCCGGACAACCCGTTGATCACGTCCTATCCTTATCCGAGAAATCCCCTGCAAAAGGCGGGACACGCGTCGATCGTGCAGACCCATACCAATGAATGGTTTTTGGTTCACCTGACGGGACGGCCGCTTCCCAAGGAAAACGAGCCGCTCCTCAGCCCGCGGGGCTATTGTCCGCTGGGGCGGGAGACGGCGATCCAGCGTTTGGAATGGAGAGACGGCTGGCCGTATGTCGTCGGAGGAAATCAGCCCTCTTTGACGATCGAGGGACCCGACATCGAAGAAGTGAAATGGGAAAGGGATTATCCGGAAAAAGACGATTTTGACGGCGACCGGTTGAATCTGCATTTTCAGACCTTGCGCATTCCGCTTGGGGAAGATACGTTGTCCCTGGCGGACCGCCCCGGACATCTCCGGCTGTACGGAAAAGAATCGTTGACGTCGAAATTCAAGCAGGCGCTGGTTGCCAGGCGCTGGCAGCATTTCCGCTTCACCGCGGAAACGAAGGTTGCCTTCAGGCCGAATACGTTCCAGCAAGCAGCAGGTTTGGTGAACTACTACAATACCGAAAACTGGACGGCCCTGCAAATCACGTGGGACGAGGAAAAGGGAAGGATCCTCGCCATCACGACCTGCGACAACTTTGCCTTTGATCAGCCGTTGAAAGGAAGAGAAATCGAGATTCCGGACGAACTTGAATACGTGTATCTCCGGGTCAAAGTCCGGACGAACACCTATCGCTATTTCTATTCCTTCGACGGCGAGCATTGGACGGAGATCCCGATCGACTTTTATTCCTACAAGCTGTCGGACGATTACGTGAGGGGCGGCGGATTTTTCACCGGAGCTTTTGTCGGAATGCAATGTCAGGACAATTCCGGGCAAAACCTGCCCGCCGATTTTGATTACTTTATTTACAAACCGGAGGAGGAGTAAAGGAAAAAAGGTTGCCAATCCCCTTGGCAACCTGAGATTGATGACAAACCCCCTGGCTCTTTTCGCAAGAAAAGCGCCAAGGGTTGCATGTTTATGGGAAATAAACAGATAAAGGAAATTAGATTTGGTAAATTAGGCGGATCACAAAGCCTTTTCCTCTCTTCGAGAGGAGCAAGGTCATTTTTTTGATGTTT